>JBIINW010000008.1:0-36195 GCA_044337245.1 Sediminibacterium sp.
GAGTAGGCACCCGGTCGTTTCTGCCATACTCCAAATAAAACTCAGCATGATCTTTAGGCAATACATATCTGGCAAATACAGAACCCAGGGCTGCTTTTTTACCGGCTTTTTGGGTAGCCGAAACCACTATTCCTGCCAAGGGTAGCATATCAGCGATTCCGGAAACATCGGATGCATACTGATAGGCTGCTTGCGCAACACCCAGGTATAGTCCTTTTACCCATTTGGGTTGCCAGTTGACAGTGAAGCCCGTCATATAGCGATTGGCATCCTGCTTGGGCTTGTATAACCGTACGCCATTAAAAAAGCGGTTGGTGTCCGCAGGGAATATGCCGGAGGACTGTAACTGTCCGGCAATGATTTGTCCTTCAAAATCTCCAATACGCGTATGGATGGGTCGGGTGGTGTTAGCAGTAAAATGCAGAAATCCCTGGGCGTTATTACTAAGCACAAGGGCATTGTACCTACCGGGCCCCCACCAATAATTTTCAGTTGAAATACCCAAAGAAATAGCACCTAACTGATAGCGAATAGCGGATTGTCCGGGTAATATCTTTTTATAGGTAACCGTATTAAACCGCTCGGGCATATCAATATTATTCAGCAGGCGGTAATAAGTAGCCCAGTACCCATCAAAATGTTCAGTGGGGAATGTTTCGAAATGTGGATTGGAAGCATATACCAGCTGTGGCATTAACTGTAAAGAGAATTTACCGGCTTTCCACAAAATACCACCCGAAACAAGAGTTTGCAATCCCTTTGCAGGTATCATGGCACCATCATTCCAGCCGAAGGGGTGATGGGTATTATACCCTATGGTTACAGAAACGGGAAGTAATTGAAGAGATGAATTTTTACCCGAATATTTTCCCTTAAAAAAAAGCACACTATCAGGAAAGGGGAGTAAACTATCCAACTGCTGAAACTGCTGTAGGTAGTTTTGCTGGAGAAGGGAGGTTGGGGAGGGTTTGTCAGTAATGATCTCTTGGCGGCGGTAATAATCGGCTAGGCTGTGGGAGCCGCCGGGGGAGAAATAGTTTCCGCCTTGGGAATAAGCAGAAAGAAAACCACATAAAAGGATTAGAGAGAAAAAAATTCGCAAGAAAGAGAATTATTATGTTTTAATTCGATCACCCATACCATTTCCGATAATAGTGAGAAAAATATATTTAAAATAGGTAAAAATTGATTGTTGAGAAATCATTTCTCTATCAGTTTCTGCTAATAGCTTAGGAGTAGACATATCAATTTTATTAATTTGTGCTAAACCAGTTATCCCTGGTCTTACATTATAAACTCCTAGTTTTTCTCTTTCACAAATTAATTCATCTTGGTTAAATAGATTTGGACGTGGACCAACCAAACTCATATCACCAATTAATACATTAAATAGCTGCGGTAGTTCATCTAATTTAGATTTCCGCAAAAAAAAACCCGACTTAGTAATTGCACTAACTTGAACTAGATGTGTGGCAGTAGATTGAGTATCAAGATGCATAGAACGAAATTTTAGTAGTTTGAAAGGCTTCTTTCCAGCCCCTACTCGTTCCTGACGAAAAAAAGGGGAACCTGTATCAAAAATTAAAACTAATGCCACTATTAATAATAATGGACTTAATAATACAAGACCAATAAAAGAAAATAATATGTCAAACAAACGAATCATAAGCAATTCTATGTTATTGTAAAGTCATCCAAAACTAAAGAGGGGGACCAACCAAGTGCATTCCGTGCTTTGGAATCATTAAAAGTCAAGTCTGAAGTAATTTTTTTTAATTTATTTGAATTAATCGGAAAATTAGGGCCAATAATGTCACCAAATAGTGATAAAATTTTAGCTAAAAAATAAGGCAAAGAATGTGGATTAGATTTCCCTAACTGCTTAGAAAGATGTATTGATAATTCCAAAAAAGTTGGATTATAACCATCAGTCAAGTTATAAATACCATTTTGCATATGTTCAGGCAGGTTTTTAATAAGTAGAGCAATATCTGATGCCATAACAATACTCTTTTTAGCACCCCCATCTCCAATATTAAAATAAAAGCCTTTTTTTATTCCATTAATCATTGAACCAAGGCTACCAGGTGGATTCACTCCTGCAACTAATGGTAATCGTAAAATCAGGTATTTAATTGAATGCTTTTTCGCCCATTCAATAATTATGGATTCAGCTTCAATTTTTGATTTCCCATATGAATCGGTAGCTAACAAATCAGAATTTTCAGAAATATTTTTACCAGTAGTTAACCCATATACAGCTACTGAACTTATAAAAATAAAAAATTTTGGAAGTCGGCCTTTTTCTAAATTGAGTAAAAGGTTTCTTGTTCCGATAACATTTGTATCATAGATATCATTATCCTGATTTGCAGATTTTGCCTCAATATGGGCTTTTCCCGCTACATGCACCACAAAATCAACTTCAGGCAAAACGAGTTCAGTCGCTATGTTCCTAAGATCTGCACAAATAGTGCATTCTGATCTACCAAGTGTATAGACCTCTTCACCAATTAAAGTCTTTTTGATGTAAGAACCAAGAAAACCGGTGGAGCCCGTAAGCAAATATTTCATAAAAATAAAGAGTTACATTTTACTATCTAAACCAATACCTGTTTCAATGTGATCAAAATCATTGATACAGGATTTTAACCAACCAACGATTTCTGATTTCGTTAATTCCTCTTTCAAAAATAAATTATTAAGCTCTCCAATTAATTGATTCATTTCTTGTCTTGAATAAGTTGCATTCTTTTTTATAAATCCTAATGCATGATATTTATCGATATTATAGTCTTCGCTTTCGGTATAAAATTCTTCGTACAATTTTTCACCAGATGTGTTAGTCTCAAATAAAAAAACCGGATACTTTTTTTGGAGTATTTGATGTACATTTTCCTTAGCAGATTGTTCAGAATCACAAAATAATGGAACAAATCCCTCTTGTTTTAAAAATTGTGGAAGAAATTCTGAAAACTTTATCAAATCTTTTTTCATATCTAATTTAGGGAAAAATATTTCCCCTGACCTACCAAGTATACAAGCCAATAGACATATCTGTCCAGACTCTTCTGGAGAAACAAAAAAACGTTGCACATCATTAGGACAAGCAATTGGTTGATTTTTATTGCGCCTACTAACAAATCCATCTAAAAGACTACCGTTTGAAAAGGCCACATTAGCGAAGCGAGCAGAAGTTACTTTAAATGAATTTGCATAAGACAGAATAAGCTCTTCCATTAATTTCTTGCTAGCTCCCATTATATTTACTGGATTGGCCGCTTTATCAGTTGATACACAAAAGAAATGAGAAGGAGGATTATCTAATAAGATATCCATTAACTTTTTTGCCTTGAGCACATTATTCTCCAAAAGCGCTTCTATAGAAAAAATGTCTTTCTCACTTCTAACATGTTTAAGCGCAGCGAAATTAGTAACTATTTCAAAAGGTCCATGAGTAACAAATAATTTTTTAAAAGCATTAGAATCAAATGAAATAGGATAGGTAAAAAAAGATTCCGGTACATACTGGTCTTTAGTACTTCGCAGGTCTCTCACTAATTCAGTTAATCCATTTTCATTAATATCAACAACTACAAGTTTTTTTGGACGAAATTGTAGCGCCGCTTTTATAAATGAAGAGCCTATTGAACCAGCGCCTCCTATTACCAATAAGCTTTTATCTTTAATTGATAAAGCGAGTTCAGCAGATTTATCCGAAAGATCTTTACTGAACATACTTCCTCGGCGTCCTATAAAACTATAAAAAAAAGTATTGATATCCATTACAAATGTATTGCTCTCGTTAAGAAATCGTTATAAGATAATTCTAAACCTTCTTTCAGATCAATTTTATGTTTCCATCCCATATTCAACAATCTGGAAGCATCCATTAATTTCCTAGGAGTACCATCAGGCTTATCTGAATTAAATACTATCTCGCCACTGTAACCAACAACAGTCTTAACCATCTCAGCAAGCTCGTTTATGGTATGATCAAACCCGACACCTACATTAATAAATTTTTGATGATCATAATTATTCATTAAAAAAATTGCAGCGTCTGCTAAATCATCAACATATAAAAATTCTCTCATTGGAGTTCCAGTTCCCCAAAGTTCAACCATTTTGAAATTATTGACTTTAGCCGTATGAAATTTGCGAATCATTGAAGGTAAAACATGAGAATTCTCAGGATGGTAATTATCATTTACTCCATATAATGAGGTGGGCATTAATGTAATGAAATTAGAACCATATTGGCTCATATAAGCTTCGCACATTTTTAATCCTGCTAATTTAGCAACAGAATATGGTTCATTTGTAGGTTCTAGTATTCCTGTGAACAAATATTCTTCCTTGAGGGGTTGTGGCGCAAATTTGGGATAAATACAACTGCTAGCAAGAAAAACTAATTTTTTAACATTAAACAAATATGAATGATGTATTAAATTTAATTCCATTTGCAAATTATCGTAAATGAACTCAGCTCTAAAAGTATTATTTGCTACTATTCCACCAACTTTTGCTGCTGCAATAAAAACGTATTGAGGTTTTTCGGATTCAAAAAATTCTTTTACGGCTGTTTGGTTTCGCAAATCGAGTTGGGAATGAGTCCTAAAAACAAGATTGGTAAAACCATTTTTTATCAGTTCCCGAGTTATTGAAGAACCAACCATTCCTGTATGACCAGCTATATAAATTTTGTCATTTTTTTCCATAATTATAATTTTTAGAGTAATACTTTGGTGTGACTAAAAAAATTGCTTGATTCTCTTGAGAAACCTTTTTGGAAACAATAAAATAGGGGGAGTAATGCCATGTTTTTTCCATGCGTTTAAAATATCCATATTCCCTTTATATATATTTTTTAAGCTTTTATTAGTTCTACCACCCAATCTCATTTTTACAAATACCCTATTCACATAAAGTGCTTTATACCGATATGCTCTAAATACTCGAAACATGAATTCATGGTCTGCTGCCAACTTAAATGAAATATCAAAAAAACCAACTTCATCATATACTTTTCGTCTTATAAAAAGAGAAGGATGCGGGGGAACATTGCCGTCTTCAAAATAATTATCATAGTTGGGCACTGAAATCCATTTTCGGACTACTTTATTTGTGTCGGACTTTCTTACATAAACAAGATCTCCATAAATCATATCAACATCAGGATTTTTTTCAAATAAATCCATTATTAGTTGCACTACATCGTTACCATCAAATATGTCATCCGAATTTAAAAAGCCAATAACATCTCCTGTTGCAAGTCGCAACCCTTTATTGTAAGCATCATAATTACTAACATCTTTGCCAGTAGTAAACTTATCAATAAATTGATCGTAACGGTGTACAATATTCAAAGTATTATCAGTTGAAGCGCCGTCAACCACAACAAACTCTTTGTTTATATAGGTTTGCGCCAATACCGATTTAATAGCATCTTCTACACTATGCTCATTATTATATACAACGGTAATTAGGCTTATTTTCATTTTAGATAACTTTTCTATTGTGATTTTAAAGCGAGGAAGTTTTTAAGACTATTAATTAATTGATTCAGTGATATATTGGCCTCAAAATTGTATTTCTGTCTGAAAGAAAAAATATTACCTGCTAAAGAAATATCATATAAATGTTCAATCAATCTATTTCTGCGCTCTTCTAAATTAAAAGTCTTTCCCAATTGTTGTTGAACTTTTACATGGAGCATGTTTAAATCATTTGCACCATTCAGGACAATAAAATCATTCGAATTAGAGTAATATGAAGGCGTTACAATAGATATTATTCCACGCAAAGCTGCCTGCAAGCCTACAGTTCCGGTTGTAGTTACAGAAATAGAAACATTTTCTAGTATTTCATTTATGTCAGAATCATATGGAAGGAAGTGAACGTTGGGAAATTGAATTGCATCCTTAATGAATTTTAATTGCCGAAATCCAAATTGAAGGGGGTGATCTTTCAAAAATATAGTATAGCCCTCATTAGAAAACTGCTTAATAAGCTTCAACATAAAGGGCTCATAATTTACAATCTCCATATCTTCTACCCAATAATCAATTGAAGCCTCCGGATATAATTGAAGAGCAATAATCACATTTTTTTCCTTTGGATTATTCAGCATCACTTCTTTATAATCGTAATTTATGTACTTATTTACAAAAATATCGCTAAGAGATACTTTATGCTTCAAGTACATTTGAGAATCGATGTAATGAAGACTTCTTCTATCTCTTTCCAAGATCATAATCAATTTAAATACAATATCTCTTGCATATTGCCATAAAAATACTTTCAGCCATTGTATTTTATTGTACTTTTTCGGTTTACGCACATAAACAGGCGTATATTTTGGACTAACTAAAGTAGAATAGGCTTCATCAAAAGAAATTGATTTTTCTATTCCATTTGGAATCTTAACCACCTTTCCTCTTTTTAATAACATAGATGTATTATCAAAAAGGCAAGCTGTTACTTCAAAATATTCGATATTATAACGTTTAGCCACTCTCTCTAAAACATCCATTGGATATCGATCAATTGGAAAACTAAATATGAAATGAAATTGTTGGGTAGAAAATAATTCTTCAAAAACGTTTTCATAGCTAATAATCATTTCAACTGCAATATCTTTCGGCAGACTTCTAAGTACTCTACATCGGTCATAAACATTATCAATTTCAGTTTCATTGAAAAGAGTTTTTTTATTCTTTTTGCCTAGATAAAAATAAAATCGATTTTTTATAGAATCTATAACATTTGTTTTGTGCTCTGTAATAACCTTTACATTGTATTCATTAGAAAGTGAATTACCAATATTTTTCCACCAATGAAAAGTACTATTTATAGCGAATAATAAAACTCCTTTTCTAGCATTTATCAACTTATCCATTTTATAGATTACTGATTATTAAATATAATCCTCATTAAATAGAGGTCCACCCTCCATCAATTACTAAATTATGGCCAGTTATGTATGAGGCATCATCAGACAATAAAAATGAAACGCCTGGTGCAATTTCAGCTGGCTTCCCTAATCGCTTAAGCGGAACTTTTGCTGAATATTGTTGTATAAAATTAGGATGCTGCTGATCAATTATACCTCCTGGAGAAACACAATTTATCCTTACTCCGAATTTACCAAAATATGATGCTAAGTATCTTGA
Organism: Sediminibacterium sp.; assembly: GCA_044337245.1. GTDB lineage: Bacteria > Bacteroidota > Bacteroidia > Chitinophagales > Chitinophagaceae > Sediminibacterium. Next base: position 7,176 of record JBIINW010000008.1, read on the forward strand.
AAAGTTGATTAACCCTCCTTTAATTGCAGAATATGCTGCTGGAGAAGTAAGCCCTCCAGTATTTTCATAAACCGTAAAATCATTACCCACAATTCCGTAGATTGATGCAATATTTACCATGCTTCCATTTCCTTGCTCTTGCATTATTGGTAATACTTTTTGACTTATATAAAAAATACTGTTTAGCTGCATATCTACGTTTTGTCTCCAAGACGCTAATTCAATATCCTCAAATTTAGCTCCCCAATCAGAAGTGCGAGGATATGCATTATTTACCCATCCATCTATTCTTCCAAAATCTTTAATAATATCTGCAACTAATTGATTAACTGATTCATCGTTGGTAACATCGCATTGTTTCACTATCGCATTACCAAATGCAACTCCATTTACATCTGCATTAATACATATAGCACCATCGTTACACAAACGAGACAAAATTGAACTTCCAATTAATCCAGAACCACCTGTAATAACAATAACTTTATTTTCTAGTAATTTCATTTCTAATTAAATTTCCTAAATACTGGTTTTATAATGGGCGACTTTAAATAACTAGCAACGCTTTTATCATTTAAAGCTCGAACAATAATGTTCATGGCTTTATCGGCAGCATCGAGTGTGATATCTAACTCGATATTAGAATGTGAAGCAGAAATAGCGATATAAGGCATTAGCACATTACTTTCAAGCATTTGCTCTGCAAAAAGTGTTCTATATGCCATTGAAATAACTTTATCGGAATCTTTTACAATATAATTGGGAGAGCATGGGTAACCTTCCATATATAAAAAATCGCCTATCCCTTTAGATTTAGCCAAATCATTAAAGCCATCAATTAAATGTTGCCCATACTGCCAAAAATGATCAATTACTTTATCTCTTATCAAAATTTCACTTGTTTTAATATATGCAGCAAGAGCAGACATTTCTGCACCATGAGTTGTGGAAGTAAGAAAAACTCTTTCGGCACCCTCATTTTTAATGCTTCCTAATTCCATAATTTCTTTTTTTCCACCTAATGCTGCAACTGCAAAACCATTTGCCATTGCTTTTCCAAAAGTAGTGAGGTCTGGTTCGATATCAAAGTAAGTTTGAGCCCCATTAAAATGCCAACGAAACCCAGTAATCATTTCATCTAAAATGAATAATGCATCATTTGATTTGCATAGTGCTTTTACTTTATGCAAAAAGTGGGATTTATTATTTGGGCAATTCGCACAATTCAATTTATTAGTCTTTGAGCAAGAATGATCACAAGGGCCAGTTGTTGTAGCAGGTTCAAGCATTACACCTGCAATTTGATTAGGATACTTTTCGAACAGTATTTGAAGAGACTCTATGTTATTATAATTAAATAACAATGTAAAGTCAGAAGTTTCAGTAAGTGATCCCTTTTGGATAACGGTTGTTCCTATAAACCAATCGTCGAAAGAGAAAAAAGGGTGCTCTTTTGGAATTGCTATATATTTTCTTCCGGTATAAGCCCTTGCCAATTTCATGGCAGCAGTAGTAACGGTAGATCCATGTTTAGCAAATTTCACCATATCAACAGCCGGTATTGTTGAAACAAACAATTCAGCTGCTTCTAGTTCAGTAACAGAAGCTCTAGTTAAATTGTTACCTTTTAAGGCTTCCTTATAAATAGCATCTGCGACTTCTTTATTACCATATCCAATATTCACGGATCGAAGCCCCATCCCATAATCTAGAAATTTATTTCCAGTTGGATCAAATGCATAACAACCCTCTCCTCTTTCTAAGATAGCTGGAGCATTTAAGGGAAATTGGTCGTCCCCTCTCGAATATGTGTGTGCACCACCTGGAATTACTTTGTGCAATCTTTCACTTAAACTATTTGAATATTTCATCATAAGAAAAAATAATTGGAGATTTGATTAGATTTGTTAGTGAGTATATTATGATTTGGGTAATTACCAACAACAACTTTATTATCTGGAACGAATGTGTTAATAAGTGAAGATTTAGCTCCAATAATAAAATCACTTCCAATTTTACTATCCCCGATAACTGAAGAATTTGAAAACAGAATAGTTTTTTCTGAAAAAGCGGGATAAACGCCATCTGCGTTTGCACCAATAGTTACTCCCTGATAAACTACAAAAAAGTTTGAGTAGGTTGCACGTCCCAAAATAGTTCCAATAGGATGAACAAAAACAAATGATTCAGGAAGTTGTATAGTATAAAAAGCATCTATACCGAATAAGGCTTTGTTCAGTAAAAATATTTTTGCTGCTACTGATTCAATACCGCTAAGGTAAGCCTGCCGGGACAGTAAATATAGAAATGAGGAATAATGATCGCCGTGCAAATGGTTAAAATACGGTTTATCATCTTTACGATAATAAGGCAAATTAATACTTTGAAAACATTGCTCAAGACGGCTAATCGCTTCAAAAATTATTGTATTAATTATATCCTGGGTTACAATATCTTCATCGGGGAAAAAATAATTTAATTGCTTAGTAACATAAGCTACTAATGCTGGTACTTTTATACTATATGATAATTTTTTCATTAACTAAATTATACTTCCTTGATTTTAATTTTATTATTTTTGAGATGAGCCCTCGCTCTTATTGGATTATTATCGCCAAAATGAAATATGCTCGCCATTGCTAATCCACTAACAGCTGTATTTTTATAAGCATCAACTAAATGCATAAAATTTCCGGCACCGCCACATGCAATTATTGGTACTTTTGTATTTTTTGTAATTATATTAATCAAGTCTAAGTCGTAACCATTCATACAACCATCTCTGCTAATATTGTTTATGAAAAATTCACCAGCTCCATTCGCTTCCATTCTTTTAATATGATTGAGAAGAGAAATATCCGCTTTAACTTTACCAGAGTTTTTGTATAAAAGGTATTCTTTATTTTCTAAACGCACATCAATACCAACGATTATACATTGACTCCCAAACATCTCAGCACTAGATTTAATTAAACTATCATTGTCATAGGCAGCTGTATTAATTACAACTTTATCTGCCCCCACAAGTAACAAATCTCTAATTTCATCAATATGTTTTATTCCTCCACCAATTGTAAGTGGCATAAAACATTCTTTAGAAACTTTTGCAATAATGTCTTTATTAGTAGCTCTAGATTGGCTGGTTGCATCGATGTCTAAGAAAACTAGTTCATCAACATATTGAGCATTATAAACTCGTGAAGCATATACAGGATCTCCCGTATCGCGATAATTATCAAATTCAATCCCTTTTACCATTCTTCCATTACGCAACAACAATGTGGGAATTAATCTTTGTTTTAACAATTTAAAGATTTGAAAAGTTTTCAATTAATTTAAGGCCTTGTTTCTGACTTTTTTCAGGATGAAACTGAATACCAATGATATTTCCAGTTTTGTTTTTTACTATTGCAGGAACATGATATCCATAAGGCGTAACTGCCACAATATTCTCATCAGATTCTACATGAAATGCATAGGAATGTACAAAATAAAAGTCTGCACCTAATTTAACACCTTCAAGAATTGGATGATCATTATTGATTATTAATCCATTCCATCCCATATGCGGAATTCTAAGGGTTTCGGACTTTATAAGCTCAACAACACCGGGAATAAGTCCTAAACCATTACAAACACTTGGTTCAGTACCTGTTTCAGCTAATAATTGCATACCAAGGCATATTCCTAATAAGTATTTCCCAGAATTACCAAATTTAACCAATGGATCAACTAAATTTTTCTCATGCAAATTATCCATAGCTCGTTTAAAAGATCCAACACCTGGGATAATTATCTTATCCATGCTTTCAATTTCACTTGGATTAGCAATAATTTGGTTTTCAATACCTAAAAAATCTAGTGCATTCTTAACAGAATGAAGATTACCCATTCCATAATCAATTATTCCGATCATTTTTTATTATTTTCTCTGTACCACTCATCCATATCATGCACTTTTTCTCCTTCTTTAATATTTTCAAAATCAGGAGCAAATGGTGGAACAACAAATTTTTTAATTGTGTTATTAAACTCATCTTCTGTGATACCCATATATTCTAAAAATATTTTCAACGATTGAGGTTTTCTACCTTCAAAATTATCAATCCATTCCTGCGCTTCTGCAGTACTCATTCGATCATTTCTAATTTCAAAATTGGTTAACTGAGTAACCCTGCTATAGCCACGTTTTAAATATTTAATATAGTCTCTAGTTCCTTGCATCCAACATTCAATTTTTGCAAATTCTTTATTAATTGAATCTGGCACTCCTTCAAGAACATCACCTGTCCAACCGAGTTCTTCCATTATTATTTTAGTATTCGCTTTATAATCCCAAGGTATAAAGCTGCCCAAACAAACAGAATAGTAATCCATTTTTTTAAGATCAGCCAATTTTGGATAAGTATATGGATATAAATCTCTTTTATCAACTGGATCTTCTGGTGTATTGATCATACCCCACATATCATCGGCAGTAATGCCTAGATTCCTTACCATGTTGAATTTTTCCTCATCTTCCCATTCAATGATGTTATCCTCATAAGTATAATAAGCAGACATTTCTGCTAGTGGCTCACCCCATAAGATTAATGGAACATTATACTTAAGTGCAACCTGTAAAGGATAAGAGTAGATGCCTGTATGACAATGCCAGCAAAAATCTGTTTTTCTGCTAAACGCTTCCCACATTAATTTTTTAACAACTTGCCAGTTTGGTGTAAAGTTTATAAAATCTGCACCCATTTTCTTTAAAACAGTTTCTACATTCTTTTCGTGATTGGATCTCATAAAACCATGATTGAATCTAACCACCAATGGTTTTATTTTGTACTCTTTTAAAAGATAATAAAGAGTATAAGTACTATCCTTTCCGCCACTGAAAGGAACGATACAATCATAGTCATATTTACCTCGATATTTCTCGATAACTCCATCAAGCATTAACTTACGCTTTGCCCAGTCAATTCCCTCACTTTTGAATTTTGAAGTTTTACACATATTACAACCCTTACCATCTTCATCGATTACTAAGGTTTCATATGTTTCAGGAAGTAAACAATTACCGCATTTTCTTAGATTTTCCATATTACTTATTTAAAATATTAAATTGATTATTTATTTTGGCATTCATGATAGATTCAACAATTATAAAATCTTCTAGTGTATCTATTTCAAAAGATTTCCATTTGGGCAAATCTATTCCTAGCGTATAATCATCAATATAAAAAGTTTGTGATTTCTTAAACGTTTCGGTTTTGACTATATAAAAGCTACCTTCAGGGTAATATAATTTTTGCAACTCTTGTCTTCTAACTACATTGTCTTTCGTCATAAAGCTATTTAGCATATGATCTTCATTCTTATAAAATAAAAATGTTGGATGTGCTGATTCATTTAGTGTAACACTTACACAACTTTCTGCCTTTTCATTACTCAATAATTGTTCGATAGCAAAATCAATATCTGTAGTATCTCTTAAAGGTGAAGTAGGTTCAAGTAAGACTATTAAGTCATAGTTTTTTCCAATTTTTTCTTGAACGTCAACCGCATGTAAAACTGCATCTGCGCTTTTGGCTGTATCGTTTGAAAGATAATCAGGACGCAGAAAAGGAACATTAGCGCCATAGGATTTTGCAACTTCAGCTATATTAGAATCATCAGTAGAAACAATTAAATCGGTGCAATACTTGCTATTTAAACCACACTCAATACTGTATGCAATTAATGGTTTACCCAATAAAGTTAGAATATTTTTATTTGGCAGTCCTTTACTCCCTCCTCTTGCAAGTATTAAAAATAATGTCTTCATCAAAATTCAATATGATTTATATCTTCTTGTGCCTTTATGTAATCATCATGACGTCCTATATCCAGCCAATATCCAATTAATGGATAAGCGGCGACTTTCCCGCCAGAATTTATAACTTGCTCCATTAAATCAGTTGCATTATAAAAAGAGTTGTTAGGGATTAAATCAATAATATTTTTTTTAATAATATAAATACCTGCATTGGAAAAATGTGTGTATGTTGGCTTTTCGCGTAATTTTTTTACAAAATTTCCTTCAGTCTCCATTACTGCGTAAGGAACATTAACCTGGTATGGAATACATGCAACAGCAATATCAGCATCATGCTCTAGATAAAATAAGAAAAATTCTTCGAAATTTATATTTGTTAGCAGATCAGAATTCATTATTAATACATGATCTTGAAGCAAATTGTCAAGTAAACTAAGTGCACCAATTGTACCCAAAGCCTTATCTTCCTCAATATAATTGATATTGATTGATTTAGCTTTTCCATTACCGAAGTAGTCTTTTATGCTTTCACCCAAATATTTTATAGAAATCCAAATATCTTCAATACCGTAATTTATCAACCTATTTATATTATGCTCAATAATGGGCGAGTCTCCAACTTTTAAAAGAGGCTTTGGTAGTGTATCGGTAAGTGGCTTTAACCTTTCACCACGTCCTCCCGCCATAATTATAGCATCCAATGGTAAATAAGATTTAAAATATCGAAAATTTACAATGTTAACTACCTGATTATTTACATCTACAACAGGCAAAATTTTATACCCCGAATTCCGAAAATTAATTACATCCTTAAGCGCATAATTACCCTTTTGCAATTTCTTTGGATTTCCCTGTATAAAATCTGTAATTGGATTTTCGAAATTTAATCCACTTAAAAAACCTCTACGCAAATCACCATCCGTCAAACTTCCAATCAAAGTATTTTTATCACTTACAATAAATAGAATTGCATCAGCAGCTAACTCATTCAAAGAAGCTAGCGCATCATGAACTGATGATGTTGACTGTAACAAATGTTTATAATTAGGTTTCATCATTGTAATAGGAGGAAATTTAAAAAATTTATTTTACTAAGCGATTTTTAAAAAACAAATCACTCAGGAGATCAGCACCATTCAAACTAAGGTGGTTATCATCAAAATATAAAGCTTTTTGATTCTTAATAACCTTTAATGAATTACCATCTTGTAGAAAATCTAAGGGTCGGATCCTTATTAGGCTACTGTCCCAATTTATTTTGCTTAATTTACTAAGTATAAATTGGTTTCTCTGCTGATAATAATGAATATTTGTTCCAAGAGAATCAATTCTAGTAGCTTGTAAAATATTGTTATTAAAAATATACTTACTAAGAAATGTACCTAATTCAGGTATAGGATCAACTAAATAAACTTTTTTCCCACTTTTTCGAAGCACTTGTATCATTTGTTCCAAACTCTTCCAGTAAATTTCTCTTGCTATTATTGGTGTGGAGTTACTAATAAAAACAGGCGCCCCATTTGGTATATTCGGATATACTTGCAGCTGATCACCAAAAAGATAAAAACTATGTCTGAATACCAACACAACATTGGTAATCGTATTATTGTCTTGCAAATATTTCATTGATTCCCTTATCCATTTTGTACAACCGGGTGTGTTAGACTCAAAAGAATAAGCAGGCTGGCATCCACTTGAGGTAAGCTGAATAACTCCCTGATTAAGTTTATCTAATTTTTTTGCCAAAGCATAACTTAATTCAACGCCATGACTGTCTCCGAATACTGCCCAAGTAATGGAATCTTTAAAAAAAGTACACGCGGCATTTGGAGGAAGAAAATTTACACCTTCGGTATGACAAGAATCTCTAAAAGGTGATACTTCAATTGAATTAGAAATTGATTGTTGTTCGTTACTGAAACGCTGAGGAAATCCTTTATAATAATGCCCAATTATTGCAATAGTTAAAACTGAAACTGAACAAACCACTGCCAATGAAAAAACAGTTTTTGTAGAGACCGTGCTTTTCTTTCGAAAAGGGGATTCAATAAACTTCCATGAAAAATGAGAGAGAAAAAATGTTAATGCAATTAAAATAATATATTCAAAGATTTTAATTTCAGATTCATTAATATATCTGTAAAAAACAAATAGTGGTTGGTGTATTAAGTAGGCACTGTATGATAATAATCCAAGGTGAACAATGAAACTATTAGAGAGAATTTTTCCCACTAAAGTATTACTACTCATTGAATATATTAATAGAATAGAGCCAATAATTGGTATTAAAGTAAGCGGCCCAGGATATACAGTTTTATTATCAAAGAAGGAAGCTGAAAATAATATCAATCCTAAACCGAGTATAGAGAAAAGATCATAAATCCGTCCACTTTTAATTGATTTATCAAAATATTCTTTCTTTTGTAAAGATAATGCTGCCCCCGCTAGTAACTCCCATGCACGCATTGGCATAAAGAAAAAATTCTTTTCATCATCTTGAAAAAACCAAAAGCATAAAATTATTGATGTAATAGCAAGTAAAGCAAATGAAATATCAACAAAGCACTTTCCAATTTTTGAGGTTAAAACGAATAAAATTGGAAAAATTATATAGTATTGTTCTTCTACAGCTAAGCTCCATGTATGGATTAAGGGCAATGAGTCTAAATTTTGAGAAAAGTAGCCGGTTTTTTTCCAAAAATAAATATTAGAAGAGTAGGTTACAGTAGAGAGTACACTTTGAAAGAAATTTCGTAACTCTTGTGGTGAGTACAATACAAATGCAATAGGGATTGTTATAAAAAGTAAAGTAAAAATCATAGGGAATATCCTACGTATTCTCCTTTCATAGAATGACAAAAACCTAAACTCATTGTTTAAAATTTCTTTATAAATAATACTAGAAATTAAATACCCACTTATCACAAAAAAAACATCTACGCCAATATAGCCTCCAGAAAAAAAAGAGAAATTGGCATGATATAAGATAACACATAATACTGCAATACTTCTTAATCCGTCAATTTCTTTCCTATGCTTAAAAACAGCTTTCACTAATTAAGATTACTATTAGGTATATTAAATGATGTATTCTTGACTAAAAAATAAGCAACAAAAAGCCAAATATGAGTAATAAAACCGTTTGTAACTCCGAATGGGGTATTAATAAGGCTGAAGAAAATGCCAGCTACCATAAAGGGTATTAATAGCATAGATCGTAAATTTCCATGCTTACTTTTTTTATGAACGCCCATAGCCCACCATCCCCAGAAAAAACAAATTATTAAAGAAAAGAAATGAAAATCAACGAATAAACTTCCAAATGCGGATGGAAGAAAGCCATATGTACCCAAATCTAATAGAGATGCAAAATTTTTTGAAAGGAAAGCACCATTTGTTCTTCGGACAATAGCTGATATAATATCTATTCCATAAGTTCCCAACTGAAGCGGTCCATCATAATTGATAAATAAAATATTAGACATCAATAAACCTTGAACTAAATACCAAGAAAAAATAAACAATAAGAAGGTACCATTATTACCCAAAGTACTGAACAAAATGGCGGATCCAATTCCAGTAAATTTTATTCCCCAAACTTCTTCTGCTATAACAAACATGCCATCACTACCACCTACAACTTCAGCTCTAACAAAAAATACAGCAGCAAAATAATAAAAGGAAATACATATCATTACTAATGCTATAGAAGTAATTAATCCTTTTTTAAAATTCCATTTAGATGATTGTATAGTTTCATAACCAAGTTGTAAAGCGTAATTCTTTCTTATCCGCCAACTTAAAAAGGCAATAACTGTAGCGTAAAAAATAGGGATTCTGCCCCCCATTACAAATGAAGCAAGAAAAATAGGCAAAAACCCATAAAGCAATAATTTAATATAGCTGATATTTTTTTCGTATATGATTTTCAGGGCAATATAAACATTCCCAGCAGGATAAATAAGAAATGCAATTTGGAAAGCAAGTGAACTGTTAGATGAAGAAGCGTTGAGTAAAGCATCTGCTTGATCACTTCGTAATTGATATGTTTCGGTTAAATCAAAAATATTACTGCTTTGGTAATCAATTAAAAAAAGAAGACTAGAAAAAAATGAGAATAATTCAAGAACTCTGCTGGCATTTTTTACAGCAATACTCTTCCAATTTTGTTCAGATGGTTTCAGTTTTATTAACTTCCGGATGTATGATCCTAAAAGAAAAAAAGAAATGAAAACAAAAAAAATTAAAAGTCCTAAAATTGAAAACTTATTCTGGGTTAGTTGAAATGGCAGTATAGACCATGTAAGGATACATGTAGCCCATACAAGAAACATTAGTTTACCAGGTGAAAGTTTCATTATTTCAGAATAATCATTTATCTATCCAATTACACAGGTTAACACATATCTTTCTCCTTCTCTAACCATTCCCCCTCGATGAATACCTTTTGTGTCAAATAGAACTATTGAACCCTTTCCGGAAGTTATGGACCAAGCAGAATCAATAATTGATTTTGATAGAAACGAGTTATCAATTAAATCATTGCCAAAGGAACCTTTTTGTCGTAACCAACTTGGCAACATGGAAAATTTAATTCGTGAGGAAATCGAAGTACTTGAAAATCCAGAAGAATCATTTGTTTCACAAGTGTAATCATCGAATCTTGAAATACTAATATTATGCGATCCAATCGAATAAGTAAATGGTCCGTTTTGATCATAAACATCAGACATATAAAAAATAGCTTTGAGATCGCCTCCAGAAGCATCTCTATGAAAGTAGGCGGCTTTTGGTAAAACCATACTTTTAATATCAGTAAATATGTTAATCCAGAAGTTATCTGATACATCATTTATTTGAGGATTTATATCAATTAAACTAGCATCTCTATTTAAATATTTTGAAGCAGCCGATAAAATGCCACTCTCTTTTAAAATATCTTCAACCGACTTAAATAAAGCATTTGCACTATCTCTACTAGCATAAGAACGAGACTCGTCAAAATCTCGTCCGTCGGATTTAGCTTTATTTTCTCTTTTAGTTTTCAATTTATTAAAAGAATCATTTGCGATTTCAGATAATAAATCAAAGTCTGCAGACGGCATTGTAATCACAGAAACTCCATTATTTTTCATTTGATCATAAACTAAATCTCCATTGTCCGAACTGATTGGTAAGTATTTGCTCTTTGTAAATCGAAAAATATGGTTAGCAGCAAATTGCAAAAACTTAAGATAACCTTGGACAGTTTTAGGCTTGCGTATATTTAATGGTATTAACTCGTAATTAATCAATCGTTTACCTAAATTAATCGTAAAATATTTGAGGAATGTAAAAAAAACAGGTATACGTTGTGCAAAAGATACTTGATTAAGAATTGACTGATACGCATGATGTTGAGTATAATCAATAATTTCTGGTTTCCATTTTAATTCAGTCGGGAATTTCTGAAGTTCACTTGGGGGTTTAATAATTTTGAATGACATAAATATATATTTTATAATTAACTATATATAAAACGAAATTAAATTTAATTTCTAGCCAACTTCAACGAAGGCTTATAAAAGTACATGATGGAGGCATAGAAAATAGTTCCTATAAAAGATGCAAACAAAACGCCGCTAATTTGAAAGTGCGGAATAAAGGCAAGCATCAATAAAACACTTATCAAGACTGTCAAAAACTGGAATATACAAAGTTTAATTTCCAAATTGAGTGCATTTAAGATCATTCCTTGAAAATCAGCATAGATTTTGATATAGAATATAATTAAAAGAAAAAGAACAATATAAATATCAATATGAAAAAAAAGAAAAAATGGCTTTAAAAGAAGGTAGTACCCTAAAACAAATAAAATAGTAAATACTACTAAGATTAAAGTAATATTTTTAAATTCATTATTTATGCTTTTTCTTAATCGACTGAATGGCTGTTCTTTGGCTTCAGAAAATATTTTTGGCACCATTCTGTTATATGATACTATATTAAAAAGTTGATAAAAGATTGATATGAGGGAAACATGCCGGAAATAAATGCCAGTGAAAAAACTATCGAATGAATATCCCACTATTAATCTATCACATTGAAGAGACAAAACACTAATTAAACCTATTAGAAAATTTATTTTCGCCACACTATAGTGATTTTTTATTTCCCCTAAACTATATTTCCAAAATTGTATTTTAGATACGGAAAGAGAATTGGCAAACCATTTAGAAAATATAATTAGTTGCAAAAATGACAATATTGACCAGCAATAAATAATTATTTCAATTGTATTTTCTTGTTTGAAAAATATTAGTAAAACCACTAGAATGAACATAAAAAGATTCTTTATGATAATTGATGGCATTGCAACTAAATAGGTACTATAAACTATTGAAATATTATAAACTGCATTAGAAATATGTTCAGTAAATGAAATTAAAAGACAACACAATATTAAAATGATGTTGCTGATCCCATAATTAAAAAGTAGTATGGCTAATAATGGACATGAAATAAGAAAATTAAAAATATAAAAACGAAAAGTACTTGCCAACTTACGACTTACCGAATGTTCAGATTCATTAATAATTTCTCTTTGTAAACTAATATACCTTTCAAAACCATAAAAAATCGAAAAAAAACCAAACAAAAGCAGAATAAAACCAAATTTTCCAGCTAATTCCACTGGAAAAAAATAGAGTACTGATAAAATAAACAAGGACCTAGATGAAATTTCTAAAAGCTTGTACCTAGCTTGTTTCAAATTATATTATCTATTTTAAATTATTTTAATATTTTTTTCTCTAAAATTCAACTTCAAATTAGTGGAATTGCTTTTTTAAAGATTCGGTTATATTAATGGCAGCATTATTAATTTTATAAACATTGTCGCCAGTGTAATATTTATCTTTTAAAGTATTTACCGCTTTAATTATATCGGCCGCATCAAAAGATACATGAAAAACATTCTCACTAGTGAGTCTGCCTTTTTGACGATCGCCAATATTTATTACAAATTTATTTAAAGAAGCTGCTTCGATAATTCCACTTGAAGAATTTCCTAAAATAAGTTTACAGAATTTCATAGCAGCAAAATAGTTGGGCCTACCAAAATTTTCAATTAAATAAATTTTATGTGGAAACTTGTTTTTTAGCTTTTCGAAGCTTTGCCTAAAAAGAGAGTTATATGTGTCAGAATTTGGCATTGATATAACAAGATTACTTTCTAAAACTAATTCGCTTAACGCTGTCTCTATTACAGTTACATGTTCAGAAGCATTTAAATTTGATTTGGTTTCTGGATGGATAGTGACAAGTATAAAAGAATCATCTGGATTAATATTCCATCGAGTTTTGAAATCAGATTTGCTTGGAAGCTCCATTTGATCAATATCATCAAGACTCAGTGCTCCTACTAAGTAACATATAGCATCATCTCCTACGATAGATTTAATTCTTTCTATAAAAGGTTTAGCTGAAACAAAGTGTAATTTTGAAGCAAGTGAAATCATATGCCTATAAACATTATCAATAGCACCCAAAGTAGTTTCTCCCCCGTGAATATGGGCAAAGAAAATATTAAATGGAAGACCTGCTATGACAGCTGCTGCCATCTCAAATCTGTCGCCCAAACATAAAACGCAATCGAAAGTTTTTTTATGCTCTGACCAAAAATTAGCAAATTTCATGGCAGTTAATGCATAGGAAGTTGCTATAGCTTCCTCATCATCAGACAACAAGATGCTTCCTATTTGGTAGGGTACATCAAAACCATTAGCATGAATCTCATCAATTGTATTTCCATGAAATGGAGAAACATGCGTTCCAAATGCAATTATAGAAAAATCAAAGGAAGCAGCTTCCTTCTTTAATTGATTTAACAAGGGAAGATATATTCCAAAATCTGCCCTGGAGCTAGTAAGAATACCTATTTTTATTATTCTAGATGTTCCCATTCTAATTTTGAATCTGAATCTAAATCTAAAATTATTATTTTTCCAATTATCTTATCAATGTCCATTGGAGAAATGCCATCACCGGGCCTTTTCATAATCAAATGGGTTTGATTTAAAATAGTACCTTTTGGAATTGGATGGGAGATATGTATGCTTTTTCGTGCTATCTGAATATTATTAATTTCAGATGCACTAGGTTCTTTAAGGCCGGAACCTGAGATAGCCAATTCAATATTTCTTATAGCTAAAACCATTTGCTTAAGTTCACTAGGTTCTAATGATGCTAAATGATCTGGACCTTCCATCATTCTGTTTAAAGTAAAGTGCTTTTCTATAACTTTTGCCCCCAATGCAACTGCTGCTATAGGAACTTCTATGCCAATTGTATGATCAGAGTAACCAAATTTTACAGCTAATAAATCTCCAATGGCCGTCATTGCTAATAAATTTACATCCTTCATTGGTGTTGGATACTCTGTATTACAATGCAAAATAGTAATTGCTTCTTTTGGAACTCCTTCATTTATTAATACAGCTAATGACTTTTCAATTTCCAATAAAGTTGCCATACCAGTAGAAAGTATTACAGGTTTGCCTTTAGATGCTACATGCTTCAAGTAAGGTTTATTGGTAAGTTCGCCCGAAGGAATTTTAAAAAAGGGGACATCAAGTGTGTCAAGAAAATCAATACTTTCTTCGTCAAAACCAGTTGAGAGAAATTCAATATTTTGTTTTTTAGCATGTGAAACAAGTTCGCCATACCATTCCTCAGGAATTTCAAGTTTTTTCAACATACTCATTTGGGTATCATCTGAGCTTGAACTATTTTTCTGTTGATATACTGCCTTTTTAGCGGATTTAGATACAAGTTTATCTGCTTTAAATGTTTGGAATTTTACATAATCCGCTCCTGCTTCTGCCGCAGATTCAATCAGTTTTTTTGCGATTTCCAAATCGCCATTATGATTTACTCCTGCTTCGGCAATAATTAATACCTTATTTAAATTCATTATGATTTTATACTTGAAGGATTACCATAAACAATTGTGTTGGCGTCAACATTTTTGACTACCACTGAACCAGCACCAATAATTGCTCCATCACCAATTGTAAGACCTTGTTTAACTACAGCATTAGCGCCAATAAATACCCTTTTTCCAATTTTAACATTCCCAGTTAAAACAGCACCTGGGCAAATATGAGAATACTCACCAATACTTGATTCGTGTTCAATTATACAATTAGTATTGCAAATAACACCTTGTCCAATTTCCACCAATGGATTAATTACTACACCAGCAAAAACAACTGTGCCCTCCCCTATAGATACTTTAGAAGCTATATATGATTTAGCATGGATTGCAGTAAATAGTTTGATGCCAGCATTTGATAAAAAATTACCAATACGCATTCTTAATTCATTATCACCAATTGCAAGAACTGGGATTAAATTCTCGAAAAACCCTTGTTGTAACGCAACTTGTTCTGTACCTAAATGATCAAGGTTATAAGGGTTGTTGACTTTTGGGCTTATATCACAATAATGCTTCAGATCAACTCCCATTGATATTACAGTATCACAAACAACATACGAGTGACCCGAATAACCCATCAAACAAACAGAACGCATGAAATTGGTATATTTTAAATTCTTACGCTACTAGGTAAATTTACCAAACAAGATTCAATTTCAATACTATTTGAAAGACCATCATGAATAGAGTTTTCAAACATTTTCATACGGTGCATAAGAGCCCATATTGGCCTTGTCATTACTCCATTAGAATTAGAATACTCTAAAAATTCATCTCTATGATTTATTGACTCAAACATAACTGAGTTTAGCCAAAAATTAGATCGAGATTCACTAGTTTCAGTATTGAATTTAATATTTGTACCTTCAAAGAAGTTCCTATACGCGTTAGCAGTTTCTCTTTTATTAAGAATAAAATCTTCTAATCGTTCTAGTTGTGCACAAGCTAAGGCTGCATTCAAATTAGGACAACGATAATTGAAACCAATATGATCATGAAAGAACTCCCATTTATGAGGAACTTTGGCTTGCGTTGTAAGGTGCTTGGCTTTTTTTCCAAGCTCATCATTATTAGTTACTACAATTCCTCCTCCTCCACAGGTAATTGTTTTGTTTCCGTTAAAACTGTATGTGCCAAGTAAACCAAAAGTGCCAGTATGTTTGTTTTTATAGATTGAACCAATAGATTCAGCCGAATCCTCTACTACTGGTATATAATATTTGCTACAAATTTCAACGATAGCATCAATTTCTGTAGGAAATCCAAAAGTATGCATAGGTACGCAAGCAGAAATTCTTTTATTGGTTGACTTCTCAAAACAAACTTGACCTTTAATATAAGTAGAAAATTGCAAGAATGATTCAAGTGATTGAGCACTCAATCCCAGCGTTGATGAATCTACATCTATAAAACAGGGTTCCGCTCCTATATAAGAAATGGCATTACAAGTAGCAATAAAAGAAAGTGCTTGAGTTAAAACCAAGTCACCTTGTTTCACACCAGCAAGAAGTAAGCTTATATGCAATGCAGCTGTTCCATTCACTACGGCAATCGCATGCTTTGCCCCAGTATAATCGCACATCATTTTCTCAAATTTGTCCACATATTTTCCAACAGATGAAACATAAGTCGATTCTATTGTATCAAGCACATAATCCTTTTCTTTTTGTGAAAACTTAGGAGTATGTAAAGGAATAAATTGTTGAGATGGATATAGTTCTTTAATGAAGCTAACTATTTCATTATTTGAAAGATTTTTTTTCACAAATTTTTGTTTAACCCTATCTGAGGATAATAATAAATTTAATTCGAATATCTTTTATGATAGCATTTAAAATAATTTTTTACTTTAATTTCCTAGGTCGCCAATACATTTATCAACTAAAGCCCAAAAGAGTATTCACCAAAACCTTCACCCTGTTAGCACCAACTTGCAACTAACACTCTTATTAACGTGAAAATACCTTGTTGCCGGGGTTCGATGCTTATGAATTTTTATACGACTCAATTCCGAGCAAGAAATTCAAAAAAGGATAAATGGCTTTTTCGGACTCAAAAAATATACGAACTCCGCAACGCTATCTGCCAATTCCAGCTTCGGTTGTTCTCCCCCCACATATAATTGCGCGAATTTACCATACCCAACGTTGGCAAAAGGGTCAAACGTTTGTTGCGCCATCGACTCTGAAACTGCCAGCTATAATCTACCCAAAGAGTGGAAAAACTATTGGGATCACGCACAATGCGGTCGAACTGAAATTGAAAGGGAAATCTCGATTGCCCAGTAGGAAGGTACTGTAAGCGAAAACTCTGCACATTGGAACCAAAACCAGCCCCGGCGCCCACAATCTGGTTTTGATGAGTATATCCATTATCACCCCCATGTACATACCAGTTACCCGCCCCCCGTAACAAATTGCTCGCAGATTCCGCGGTTTTCGTAAGCTCCGCCCCTATCAACAATTTATATTTACGAGAAGTATACAATTTTTGAATCCCTATAATATAAGCGGCCGAATGGGTGGCATCCATTACATAATCCCTTATATTTTGTTTATAGTCATTATACCCCCACTCCCCATAAAATTCCCAACCCGATTTGGGCATCACCCAACGAAAGAAAAATGAAGCCAGCTGGTCTGTATTTTCGCTGTCATCGTTTTGCTCATTTTTTTTCTGAAAAGCTTTGGTTAATACAGGCACATATTTTTTTAGAAAACTACTACCACCCAAACCAATGTCTTTTTGATATCGTTGTAAACTCCTCGTCATACCCACAAATAATCCGGGTATCCATTTGGGTTGAAAACTGAGTACAAAAGCACTCTGATACCGCCAAGAAGCTGGATAGGATTCTGTTGTCAATTTAAGGTTCATATTCTCATAGGGCCGCGTGGAATCGCTATCTAGCCTAGAACCAATTAACTGCCACTCAAAATTTCCTATAGGGGTTTTGACTGGGCGATTACTACGTATATAAGCATGTAAAAATCCGGGGGCATTGTTGCTCATTAAAAGGGAAGACCGAATTCCGGGGCCCCACCATAGATTCTGGGAAGATACCCCCACAGATACAGCCCCTAAACGAATGCCGGCTGCCGACTGGCCGGGAAAAACTTTATTATAAACTCCACCTGCATTACTGCCCCAATTAACACTGGTATCGTACCGGTTATTGGCTGCATATACCCATTCTGGTGCCAACTGAACCTCCATAATTCCGAAGCGTACGTATGCCCCAGCTCTTACAAAAGTTTGTACTCCCTTGGCTAATATCATAGCGCCATCATTCCATCCAAAAGGATGGTGGCTGTTATATTGGGTAATAAATGTAATTGGCAATGCAGCAACCTGCACCTTCTTCCAACTAATTACTGCCGGACGCAATTCAACCGGACGAACCGCCATTGAAACCAATGGCTTATCAGAAACGCTTAATTGAGCCATTCGCAAACTATCTTCCTCCGGAGACCCCACTATCTGCATTTGCGCATTCAGCTTACAGGTGAACAAAGAGAGTCCTCCTGCAAATAAGACAATGATAAACCGTATTAAAAAAATATAATTTCTCTTTATAGAATGCATCAGGAAATTCGAGATATAGGAACTACTTGTCCCTCACCAGATTGCTGATCCAGCGATTCGAAAACTGAGTTATTACTTAAAAACTCCGGTACCATTTTTTTCATCTGTGCTACTAACTGCATGGTTGCCTGGCGCTGTCGGGAAATATGGAATAGGGTTTCTAAATCTTCCACTAATTGGTCGGATTGATGATTGCGTATGCGTGCTATCATAATTTTTTCGTGATAGGTGGGTAGGGTATTCTCAGAATCCATCAACAATTCTTCGTATAATTTTTCTCCGGGGCGGAGACCTGTGTATCGAATATCAATATCAGCTCCCGGAACATGGCCATATAACCGAATCATTTTTTTGGCCAAATCGGCAATGGAAACCGGTTTACCCATATCGAATACAAAAATTTCACCGCCCTTACCCATACTGCCTGCCTCTAATACCAACTGACATGCTTCGGGAATCGTCATAAAAAACCGGGTAATATTCGGGTGGGTAACAGTAACGGGGCCACCCTTTTCGATTTGCTCTTTAAACCGAATAATAACTGAACCATTGGAGCCCAGTACATTTCCAAAACGGGTGGTAATAAATTTGATGGGCTGATCATTGGAATTCGACCCTTGTGCTTCCCATTGAGTATTAAATAGGCGATGCAGATGTTGCACATAGGCTTCGGCCAAACGCTTGGATGCACCCATTACATTGGTGGGGTTTACTGCCTTATCGGTAGAAACCATTACAAATCGCTTTACCTTATATTGAACCGACAAATCTGCAATGATTTTTGTTCCCATCACATTGGTTAAAATTGCTTCCTGTGGACAAACTTCCATCATGGGTACATGTTTATATGCAGCAGCATGGTATACATAATGGGGTTCGAATTGAGCAAACAAGTCATTCATTCGATCTCGGTTACGTACATCCGCCAAAAAAGGAACACAAATCACCTCTGTATTTGTTTCCTGTAATTCCAGCTCTAAATTATGCAAGGGTGTTTCTGCCTGATCGCAAAGCACGATGGTGTTGGGTTGGAATTTCAGCAATTGTCGAACAATCTCACTACCAATAGATCCCGCTGCCCCCGTTACCAAGATGCGTTTATTTTTCAATTGATGCCCAATTGCTTCATTATTGATTTTGATTGGGTCTCTTTCGAGCAGGTTTTCAATTTTCAGCATCTGTAGTTGGCGGGTAGAGAATTCACCATTAATCCAGGATTCGAAAGGAGGAACATTCAACACTTTGATATTATGATCTAAACAATAATCAACTATTTCATTTTTTCTAGCCGGTGATATTGAAAAGTTTGCAATAATCAGCTCATGAATAGGGGTACTCCTGTTTAATAGAGACAGATGCCCAGGATGAACAATTTTAATGCCATCTACTACTTTGTCTAACTTCCTTGGATTATCATCTAAAAAGGCAATAATCTGTACATTCGATTTAGGATCGTGTTCCAATACCCGCTTGGTAGCAAATCCGGCTTCTCCCGCACCATAGATTACCACTACTTTTCGGTCCATTTTATAATTGCGCAAATAAGCAAACCCGAACTTCACAAGAACCCTATACGAAATCAGTGCCGGAAAACTAATTAAAGCATAAACAATCAAGGTAACGTTCGTAAAAATAAGACTCCCCCCAGAATTTGCCGCAACCAGACTAATAAAAAACAAAACCGTGGTACTCATAACCAAGGCCGTAAAAATTTTAATGGCATCCTGTATTCCGGTGTAGCGTATTATACCGGAATAAGTACGAAAGTTTATAAAAACGATGGCATTTATCAGGGTAAGAATCAATAATTTACCACTCAGTTCCCGTAGTGAAATGGTTTCGAAGTTCAGATTATTTCTGATTAAAAAAGCTAGTAAAAGTGAACAGGCACAGATAGCGATATCAATCAAAAAAATTATCCAACGGGGCAGGATATTGATTTTCTGAATCATTTTCATAGGATAAGATTTATAGAAAAAAAATTATATCAATCAATTTATTGTCAGCTGCTTTAGGATTTCCTTTACAATCAAGTATATCAATGATAAAATCCCTGCCAAAAGCCCTCCCATCATAAGGAATTTTGCTTTACTCGGCTTATCTTTTTTTAGGGGTAGCGTAGGCCGATCTATCAATTGAATCAGAGGAGTTTCCCGCAACAATGTTACTTTAGCCATTTCTAAATTGGTTACCAGTTGGGTTAAAATAGCCGTGTTGGCCTGCACATCAATTTGCTTTTTGGTAGAAGGTATCCGGTTCACATTCAAAGCCGGATTTAAATTAAAGGTATTATCGGATGTGATTGCCACCCCTGTAATAGCCATATTCAATTCATTACGGATACTATCAGCCTGGCGTTGTAAAATGGCTACATTGTTTTTAGCTTTTTTGCTTTTGGTTTCAATGTAAAATTCAGCAACATTAGCTACCAAATTCTCAGCAAAAGATTTTGAAAACATCTCATGGGTTGCATTTACTTCTACTGTAATGATAGAAACTTTTTTATCCTTTTGTGTGATAGACAAAATATTATCCTCAAACAATTTATCATATAATAGGAACAATACACTATCCTGCTGTATTGAAAAATCTTCCTGCTTGGCATTTAGTGGAAAGGAAAAATCTTTATAAATAGTTGACTTATTAGCTAACGCTTTATCAAGTTTGGTTATTGCTAATAACTGATTGGCTAAAACAAACTGATTTTTATTTACATAACAAGATGACAGGAGCGTTTTCTGCACCATTTTCCGGCTCTTCATTAACTCAATCAAATTGGCACCAGTGAATGCCCCACCTGCACTGGTACCCAAATCGATTCCTAAGGAACTGGCTAATCCCAAAGCACCCGATAAACCCCCGCCTCCTTGTTTATCATCCTCCAAAGCAAAAGTTACTACCGCCTTGTACTCCGGCTTTTTTAACGATGCATACAAAAACCCAATACCACTTCCTACCAAAGCACAAAATACAATAACCATCCATTTAGAAAGCAGGTACTTAAACCATTCTACTAGCTTTTGAATGAATTCCTTAAGAGAAAGTTCATCAGTAATTTGTTCAGCAGGCTGCATACTATTGGTTTGAATTGTATTAAAGTCTTAATAAAGCTATCACTACACCTACCAAACTGGCTATGGCGGTGGAAATTCCAATCACTTCGGCCGTGGAAGTTTTTTTCGTTTCAGGCTTAGCCGGCACAATTACTTCACTCCCGGGTAATACTTTAGGGTAAGATTTAAAAAACAGAAAATGAGAGGTAATAGCTGCCTTGCCGTTGGCATATACTATATAAGTTTTCCTACGCAATGCCCTGGAACTGAATCCACCAGCATCATTTAAATAATCTTTTAAACTATTCTTCTCACGATACGGTACCTGGGTAGTCATTAATACTGCCCCACTTACTTTTACCTGTCCATCAAATTTGGGAATGTATAATTCGTCTTTAGACCGTAACACCAAATCTTCAATGGAACCGGGAGCTTGTAAAATGGCAGGGATATCCAGCGGTATTTTATCAAACTCCCGGGTTATTTCCTGCACCAATTGCTTATTGGCATATGAGCTATCTTTCACATTTTTTTGCAGCGTAGTTAAAGCATCTTGAGATTTCATTTTGTCTAGCTCGGTATTGTACCGCTTCAAATAAGCTCCTTCCGGATAGGCATCTGCCGTATATCCACCGGCTCTTTTTAATAAGCTGCTTACCCGTTCGCTTCTGTTGTTGAGCGCATAGGGTCCGGGATACTGAACCTGACCGGAAACTTGCACAGACTCAGGTACTAAATACCCAGCCTTTCGCCTAATGGTAATTACATCATAAGGTCGCAAGGGGAGATTTGCATTGGTGGATGCTAAATCGCCGTCTATCTCCGTATTGATAATTTCACTGGCGCGGGTATCACCGGCGGCAATAGAGTCCCGCTCAATTAAGCGGGCAATTTCAATGCTCTTGTAAGCTGCATCTGTAAAGCCGCCTGCCTGTAGAATCAAGTCTTTTAAAGTAAGGCTATTTACATAATCATACTGCCCAGGTTGCCTAACTTCTCCTTGAATGCTGATTTTAAAAGTATCCCGTAAATCGGCTACAGAACTAATGAGAACCTCATCTTCTCTTTGCAGAAGTAAATTATTTTCTGGGTCTCCCGCCAATGCTTTTTTGATGTCGAAAGAACGAATCCCCCTGCTTAAATCATCTTCTAGGCGGATGATTTGTCCCCTACCAGTATAGGCATCCTGGGTTAGTCCATCTGACTTTTTAATCAGATCGGCCACGCGTAACTGAGTTGTTAATTGGTAAGTGTCTGGCCGAAATACGGCACCCGATATTGTTACCCGATTCTGAAACCGATTCAACACTTTATTAATTACCACCAAATCACCGGATGCCGGCTGATAGTTGGTAAAATCAGCCGCAGGCAAATCCAGTACAGTGCGCTCCTTATCGCTAAACTGATACACTTTAACCGAAGAGCGGTAAGCAGTATCGGTAAATCCGGAAGCAAACTGTAAAACCGATTGAAAATTTTCACCCGGTAGTATCTCAAAAATTCCGGGACGCTTTACCTGGCCCTGAATTTCAATCCGCTTTTTGTAGGCAGGAATTCGAATTACATCATTATCTTTTAAAGTAACATTGTCCGTTTGATCGCCATATAACAACATTTTATATAAATCGATTTTACGTTCAACTTTATTATTGCGCACCAGTTCAATTTCCCGGAAACTTCCGTAAGGGTTGGGACCACCAGCTACATATAAGGCATTGAAAATGGTGGACAGAGAGGACAGGTTATAATTGGCTGGTCGATTGCTACCAATTACAGTTACTTTAATGGAGCGGATTTTACTTAAGCTTAGGGATATCTTACTTCCGCCACTTTGCAGGCTCCGGTAAACCGAGTTGGCCAAGGTAGCACGTATTTTTTGGGTGGCTGCTTCTACAGACATGCCGGCAACCTTAATTGGCCCAACATTAGGAACAGAAATTGAACCCTCAGCTGATACCGTCAATTCTCCATTGTACTCCTGGATACCGAAAACAGATAATTGGATTGCATCGTCTGGACCTAAAATATAATTGAGCGGCGTAGCCATTTTCATATTGGGTTCAAAGCTGGGAGACAGGCTTGTGTAGAGTTCTGCCCCAAAAATGAGCGGGTTAATCAGGGGTTTAGCAGCTTTTGCGGCATATTTTTCTGTGTCTAAGCTATCAGTGCCATTATACTGCCGATCGGCGGATGGCGGAGGGGTTACTGTTCCGGGCTTAAGCTTACCCGCTGCAGAATTGGAAGTTGTGGATGACAATCTCTGCTTCAACTTGTTGAATTCAGTAACACTCATCCCCTTGGATAAGGCCATTGGCTCGGCTTGATCTATGGTAATACCTGCGGCATTTAATTGAGTTTTTAGTTTGGCGATATCTCCATCACTGAGTTCATCTACCCGAACCTGCTTTAGATCTTTCCCTTTTAAAATATCCTGTGCAATGGTTATAGTTCCAATTGCCATTAAAAGACTGAAAATCAGCGTGATTTTTTTAATCATATGATGATTCATTTATTGAGAAAATCGCAAAGAATTTAACAAATTATTGATATTCAATAATGAGCGTTTCTTTGCTGATTGAGTAACAAAAGTTTTAAAAATTTATGGCGCTGCCAATGTCAATCACAGTTATGGGATGACTTTCCTATTGGGAAAAGGCAGGAAGAGAATTATTATAATATATTCAATTGATAATCAGTTGAATACCTATACAAATAAATATGTTTTATTACTAATTTGTATATGCGGCAAAGATAGTTTTTTATACATTCGAAACCATAGAAAAGTTAATGAGTTATACCCAACAAATCTGAAAAAGGGTACTCGTATATTTGAAAAAGGGGAAAAGCTTATTGCCAGTTAACGCCTCCAAGTTCAGCATACAATTGCGCTATTCCGTTAGGCAGCGATATGCTATGCTGCCAGCCTAAAGCATGTAACTTACTAACATCCAGTAACTTACGCGAAATCCCATCGGGCTTGCTTGAGTCAGTTAACAAAATGCCCTCATATCCAGTAATAGAAGCAATTAATTGTGCCAATTCCAAAATTGTAATATCAACCCCACAACCCACGTTCACCAATCCTGGTTCATCGTAATGTTGGACTAAAAAGTGACAGGCATCAGCAAAATCATCAACATGCAAAAATTCCCGTCTCGGAGTACCAGTTCCCCATAAAGTTACCGAAGGTGTTTGATTGCGTTTTGCCGTAATAATTTTTCGCAGTAGCGCAGGAAGAACATGTGAGGTAGCCAAATCATAGTTATCATTGGGTCCATATAAATTGGTGGGCATGGCAGCAATAAAATTACAATTATACTGTGTCCGATAGGCGTCACACATTTCAATACCAGCAATTTTGGCTATGGCATAGGATTGATTAGTGGGTTCCAAATATCCAGAAAGCAAATACTCTTCTTTCAATGGTTGAGGTGCCAACTTGGGATATATACAAGAAGACCCCAAAAATAATAGTTTAATAACCCCATTCCGATAAGCCGCTTCCATAACATTGGCCTGTATCATTAGGTTATTATAGATAAAATCTGCTCGATAAATTTGGTTGGCATGAATCCCGCCTACTTTAGCTGCAGCCAGAAAAACATATTCGGGTTTCTCAGAAAAAAAGAAATCATTAACTGCTTGTTGATTGCATAAATCCAGTTCAGCAGAAGATCGGGTAACTAGATTTACGTATCCTTTTTTTATAAGATTCCTGATAATGGCACTACCAACCATTCCAAGGTGACCTGCTACAAAAATCTTAGAATTTAAATGCATAAAGTTGATTCGATAATTATTCGAATTCGTTGGTATATTCAAATCCGTGTGCACGCAGTATTTGGTGCCTGGTAAATGATTTTAAATCGGAGGCCACCATTTCTTTTACTAATTCTGATAAAGTATAGGTCGGTTTCCAGCCTAATTTATTGAATGCTTTACTCGCATCTCCAATTAACAAATCTACCTCAGTTGGACGGAAATATCGAGGGTCTACCTTAACTACTATCTGGCCAACTGGCAAAGTGTAGATTCCTGAAGTTTTAGCTACGATTGCAATCTCATTAATACCTTCCCCCTCGAATTGTAACTCAATTCCTAATTCACCAAATGCCATGCTTACAAAATCCCGGATTCGAGTGGTAACCCCCGTTGCCAAAACAAAATCGTCCGGCTCACTATGTTGTAAAATCCGCCACATGCCCTCTACATAATCTTTCGCATGTCCCCAGTCGCGCTGGGCATCTAGGTTACCCAAATACAAACAATCTTGCAATCCTAATGCAATTTTAGCAGCTGCCCGTGTAATCTTTCTAGTTACAAAGGTTTCTCCTCGTAAAGGTGACTCATGATTAAACAATATACCGTTACAAGCAAACAAACCATACGCTTCTCTATAATTTACCGTTATCCAGTAAGCATACATTTTTGCTACAGCATACGGAGAACGTGGGTAAAAGGGGGTGGTTTCTGATTGAGGTACAGCCTGCACTAAGCCATATAGTTCAGAAGTTGATGCCTGATAAATCTTGGTTGTTTTGGCTAATCCTAATAATCTTACTGCCTCCAATATGCGCAATGTACCAATACCATCCGCATTGGCAGTATACTCAGGTGTTTCAAAACTAACCTGCACATGGCTCATCGCAGCCAGATTATAAATTTCATCCGGCTGAACCTCCTGAATAATTCTGATTAGGTTAGTAGAGTCTGTTAGATCCCCATAATGTAACACCAAATTCCGATGAGGAACATGCGGATCTTCATACAAATGGTCAATTCTTCCAGTATTAAACAAAGAACTTCTGCGTTTTATTCCATGTACTTCATAACCCTTAGCCAGTAATAATTCGGCCAGATAAGCTCCGTCCTGTCCTGTAATACCCGTAATGATTGCTTTTTTCATTTATTCTGTAGTTTGAGTAAAATAAGTAGAAAATAATCGATTTTTACCCTCCAATTTAATTCGGGCACAAACATAAAAGATTATCAATGATATAAAAAATATCAGCGCATATATAAATCCTAATTGCCATAAAATAAGCGACAACAGAAACTGTAAAAATGCATAGATGAATGAAACCAATACATGAGGATACCCTTTTTCATTTACCAGAAACTGATAAAAATGGGTGCGATGCGGCATCCATAATCTCTCTTTTCGAATCACTCGAAGTACAATAGTACCAACAGAATCCAAACCATATATACCCACCAATAATATCCACTGTCCGCTGTCGTTAGCAATCATAACCTGAATAATCATTAAGGATATGATATAAGCCATCGAAATACTGCCAACATCTCCAGAGAAACAAATTGCTTTTTTACGAACATTAAAAAAGGCAAAAGCAATAATTGATGAAAAAAGGCTCAAAAAAATTGCATTATCTGGAAGTATCAAAATACCTGAAGCCTTTAGACACCACAATATAATTAGAACTGACGCAGAGTATAAAACATTCATACCATTAATGCCATCCATGAAATTAAAGGAATTGACTATTCCTACAACTAAAATAAAGCCAGGTACAACTTGCCAGGGTTTCATTTTAAAAAGCCCACCCGTCTGCCAAAGAAGAAGGGAAACAGCAATAACTTGAACTATTACTCTAATAAAGGGATGAATCGATTTCAAATCATCGGAGAAACTCACAACAGAAATAAGAATTAACCCTGATAAAATTGACCTATAATAAATAAAATCCCCTGAAAATAATAAACCAAGAAAAAATGAAATCGGAAAAATAAAGCCCCCTCCGGTTACTGTATTTATTACGTGTGAACTTCTACTAGAAGGAATATCAAAATTATTATACTTTTTAGACAGAAAAACATAACACATAATACTAAGCACGTATGTGAATATATATATTATAAAATGTATAATCATAAAAAATGCCTATTTTAAAAAAAGGGAATTATTATTCTCTTATTAAACTGAATGCCAAGAGCGTTTTTTTTAAACCTTCCTCTGCTCTGATTGGAAGTGTTTCTTCTATAGCTTTGATTATTTTTTGATTACTTACTTTATATGATTCTGTTAGCTTTTTTAACCTCTCATTATTCAACGGTAAATTAATATAATCTCCAATATATGCTAATAGCTTTAAAAAAGTTCCAGGTAGTAACAGGTTGCCCACCTTTTTAGTTTCGATTTGTGCAATGAGTCGAATTATATCGTTTGTAGATAAGGTTTCATCGTCAGAAACATTGTAAATACCAGAAGGAACAGTGTTTTTTTCGATTATTAATTTAATTACAAATAGTAAATTTTCTATACTACAAAAAGACCGCTGATTATCGAAAGATGGATGAACCCTTGGCCAACTTTTGTTGACTAAATCATATAACAAATTTAGGTTGCCTTTATTTCCCGGTCCATGTATCATGCAGGGACGGATGATGTAAACTCTCTTACCGGGGGGTATTAATTTAGAGAGTATGTATTGTTCAGCAAGTAACTTACTCTTACCATAATGCGTTTGGGGATTTGGCACTATGTCTTCGGTTAATATACCTTCCACCTCATCTGCAGCAGCTTTCACAGAACTGAGTGTAATAAAAACTCTGGCTGTTGAATGGAGAAAAGCATCAAAGATTTGTTTTGTTAATTCAGTATTTACCTGATAATACTCATTTGAGTTGGTAACATTTTTAGTGTCGTGTGCCTTACCTGCCAGATGAATAACAATATCTTCTTTCACATCCACCTGTTCGCCTCTTTTAAAATTTTTAAAATGATAGCCCTGCGATAAATAAGATTGAAGATTGGTTCCAACAAAGCCGCTTCCGCCGGTTAAAAAAATACTATTCATTTGCCTGTGCTATTATTTACACCTTCTTCTTGCTTGATTAATTCTACTAGCTGATCGAGCACCTGATTGGGTTCAAAGTGAGTAAGAAAATAAGAACGACCATTGCTCCCCCACTGCTTCTTTTGCTCAGTGGAAATGTTGATGAAGTTGTTTACAAGTTGAATAAATCCCTGTAAATCTCCGGCAGGTGCTACCAAACCGCTTCGGGAATCGGAAATAATCTTAGCAGCCTCACCATCAATGGAACCGATAATGGGCTTGCCACAGGCCATATAACTTTGTAAACGATTGGGCACCGTGATGGCAAAAATGGGCTCCTTTTTAAGTGTAAGTAAGGTCGCATCAGCTCTGGCAATCAGGGAAGGAATAACAGTAGCAGGGAGCCTTCCCGGAAACAAAACAACCTGCTCTAAGCCCTTCTCTCTGGTCAATTGTTCAAGTTCTTCTCGGTTTCGTCCCCCACCCACCAGTAACCAGCGAAGCCGAGGATATTTCTCTTTCAATTCCCGGGCAGCTTCTATAATTAATTCAATCCCCTGAGCTTCCCCTAAATTTCCGGTTAATAAAAGATGGATTTCTCCAGTAAATAAATATTCGAACTGAGGATCCGGAGCAACGGGAGAATAAAAAGTATCTACAGAGTTTGGCAAGTAACTCATACGATTTTCCGGTATTCCTCTCTTCTCTAAAATCGGTTGACTAGATTTGAATGGTAATAACAGGAAGTCAGATTTTCGATACAGATAATCAGAAATAGCGCCTACCCATTTCAGGAATAAAGATT
>JBIINW010000263.1:0-3238 GCA_044337245.1 Sediminibacterium sp.
AATAGGTTTGAAATTATAACTGATACAGGTAGCTACCAAAGTAATGTTGCTGCCGGAAGTTTTGGCAAACGAAGTAATCTTGATATTCATTTGTCACGACCTTTTGCAAAGGCAAAGCCCAATGCTTTAAATAATTTTATCGGAGTTAAGTACCATATTCGATATCCACATCCAACCAATCAGATTGCATTACACAACTTCGAAAATGGATATTGTGGTATTTCAGAAATTGAAAATGGGGAATGTTGTTTATGTTATTTAACCACTGCAGAAAATCTTAAAAAATCGGGTAATAATATCCGTGCAATGGAAGAGCAAATTTTATCAAAAAATCCTTTTTTGCAAGATATTTTTAATAATGCTGAATTTATTTACCAAAAACCTCTTACTATATCACAAATAAGTTTTCAAAAAAAATCGCAAATAGAAAATCATATGTTGTGTATAGGTGATGCTGCTGGGATGATTACGCCACTCTGTGGAAATGGAATGAGCATTGCCTTGCATGGAAGCAAAATTGCCTTTCAAAATATTGATTATTATTTTAAGAATAAACAAAATCGAGTAGTGTTAGAGTCAGAATTTGAAAAGCAATGGAAACAACAATTTGCGAGTAGAATTTTTGTTGGAAGAACTATACAACGCTTTTTTGGTAATGATCGTGTTACCAATTTGTTTTTAAAAATCATGCAATATTTTCCAATGCTCTCAAAAAAATTGATCAAGGCTACCCATGGCAATCCGTTCTAGTAACCTTTTGAACTCATTTACGAACTTGACATACAGAATATCAACTGAATACATTCTTCGAATATCATTTGTACATATAGTTTTCAATTAATACTAATGCCTTTCTGGTTACTCATGAACAATTGATAACTATACTTGTTTAGTTTGTATATAGTTTGATTATGAGCAGAATTTTTTTAAAAGCTAATTGGGAAAACTTGATAATGGCTAATTATGCAATAGATCCTCTATTGTTGCAGCCCTATTTGCCAAATGGTGTTGAGCTTGATTTCTATCAAAATAAAACCTATGTTAGTCTTGTTGGTTTTATGTTCAAAAACACAAGTTTATTTGGCATACCCATCCCCTTTTTTGGTTCTTTTGAAGAAATCAACTTACGGTTTTATGTTAGAAAAGTCGATGGCCGAAAAATTAAAAAAGGGGTAGTTTTTATTAATGAAACCGTGCCTTATAAAATTGTCGCCCTTCTTGCCAACAAGTTATTTAAAGAGCATTATATATCTATTCCCACCAAAAGTTCGATTAATATTGGTGCAAATAAAAATATACAATATGATTGGAAATCAAAAGGTAAATGGAATTCTATTTCAGTCTATTCTGAAGCCAAAAAATATAAAATTGAAGCTTCAACTATTGAGGAATTTATATTCGAAAGATATTTTGGTTTTACTAAACTAGATGAAAGTCTTACACAGGAATATCAAATCAATCATCCAAATTGGATGACCAATAAAATAATCAGAGCCGAAGTGAAATGCGATTTTGAAAATATGTATGGAAAGCCTTTTGCTAGTTTAAATGATACCATTCCAGATTCGATTCTACTTGCTGAAGGCTCATCAATCTCGGTGAATTGGGAAAGGCAGCAATTTTAATAACAATTCAATTTCTTAGAAAAAATGCATGTGTTTCTAACTGCATTTTATTGATCGATAAGAATTTATTCGTATTTCCCCCGATTACGATTGCCACCCCCTGAAATCATTTTAAAGCCGCCCACCTTTTTCGTTCAATTTTGTAAATTGAATTTTAACGCTCTTATCGTTCACTTCCTTTTTTGTAAGTAATTAGGTTACAAATGATTTTCTCATTGGTTGATTTTTATGAAACACGAATTATGGAAAAAAGCGGTTTAAGATCAGAGTCATCGTCTCCATATATGGCTCTACACCAATATATTTTACATGCGTAAAAGGCCATGCCAGGTTTCGAAATTTTACAAGTTTTTATTCTAGTGAAGTAATTTGTATACAATTCTGGCACCTTTAATGTTAAAGTGACAAACTAGTGTCTCGTCCTGAAATAGCTATTCACTTATCTAAATCAGGTCAATGGAAAAAGACAAAAACCAATACCGGCTGTGTTTTTTTAGTAAAGACCCCTACAATAGCCGGACGGAGTCGGAAATGATCAAAACAATAACGAACCTTCCCCAGTTCATTCACAGCCACCTTAACATCCTGAAGGCGTACCACCCAAACCAGACATACATTGCAACCCTGAAGTGATTAAAATATATAGAAAATTTATTAACTTCAATTTCTGAAGCAAAGAAATAGTAACCAAAAAAACGACAATGTTAAAATCAATACTAATTACCGCTAATGCATTTGCTTTTTTCTTTTTGATAAGTTGCAGTAATAAGACTGAAACAAAAGCTTTTACAAGACAAGACATTTCGGTAGTGAAAGCTGAATTAACAGTAAAATCTAAGTTAGATGAAGCAAAGGAAATCTTTAAGACAATTTTGGAAATTAACAGTAATATTATTTGGGTAAACCATGCCCAATGCCGCAATTTCAGTTTGCAGCAATTAGAACAGTTTGAAACTAAACAAATGACTCGAAAAGAATTGGACTTAATTATAATGCCTCTACAAAGCCGTTTAGACTCATTAAGCTTCTTTTTAACTGCTGAGGAAAAAAATGAATTGAAGGCTTACAAACCGATTTTATTTGACGAAATAATTGACGCAGGTGTCTTAAATAAAATTCTAAATGTAGAGCCCCGATATTCATTACAGTAATCAGGGATAACCAATAACTACAGCCCGACATTCATTTCCATCCCTGAAATAATGACGGCAAAATGCTACAGTAGAGAAAAATCGACACCAGCAGTAACCCCGAAAAATGGGGTTAACTTGCTGTTTGTTTCGGAAATGTTTCGGAATATACAAGATAAAAAAGTGTGAGTTTGAGTTTGAGTGTGAGGACATTTTCTTCCTTCACACTCAATCTACACCCTCACACTGTCCTTCGTGGTGCGCCTCTGGCGCAATGATCCTGTGACCGTCTTTATTCATGTAAAATAAAAAAGTGTGAGTGTGAGTTTGGGTGTGAGGACATTTTCTTCCTTCACACTCAAACTCCACCCTCACACTGCCCCCCGTGGTGCGCCTCTGGCGCAATGCTCCTGTGACTGTCTTTATTCACGTAAAATAAAAAAGTGTGAGTTTGAGTTTGAGTGTGAGGACATTTTCTTCCTT
>JBIINW010000264.1:0-3234 GCA_044337245.1 Sediminibacterium sp.
TGCCTTTTAATGAAGCTACCGGTTGAAAAACCAGCAAAGCCAACACAAATATTGCCACCAACCCGGCAGCTATTTTATTACGTTTGTTTAGATACATATCGTATTGTTTTCAGTTAAACATTTCAATTCTGCACAAGTATATACGGTACGTTTTTGGTTTTTGGAACTGCAAAGGTACCACATAACAAAACAGCGGGACGCTTAAAAACGTTAATTAAAACGGGTTTAACAAAAAATAAGCCCGCATAGAAATGCGGGCCCTTCGCTTGCTTGCCATTGAAAACCAATTACTTACGAAGTCAAGGGCGGATTCGAACCGCCGTCCAGGGTTTTGCAGACCCCTACCTTGCCTCTCGGCCACTTGACCATAAAAATGGGACAAACAACACCCGTAGGCTCCATTTCCTTACAAAGATAGGGAACAAACGTTAGTCTACCAAAATTATAGACTAATATGTGCTCATTACAGTAATTTTCATCGATTAATCAGCGGATTAAGGATGCGGAAAATAATTGAACCCCCTTGCACAAGCAGCCAACTTATCGGGTAGGCCAAATATATATTGTGAATAAAAAAAGCCATCGTTTCCGGCGACGTTTCCGGCATTTTACATGGGCAACCTTGTAACTTGCGCTCATGTTGAATTATTTGTCGGGGCTAAATGAACAGCAAAAAGAGGCGGTATTACATATGACGGGTCCGCTGATGATAATTGCCGGAGCTGGCAGCGGAAAAACGAAAGTATTAACCACCCGCATTGCACACTTACTATATAATGGAGTAGATGCATTTAATATTCTGGCGCTTACGTTTACCAACAAAGCGGCGGCAGAAATGAAGGATCGAATAGAAAGGATTCTTGGTAATACAGAAGCACGTAACCTATACATAGGCACTTTCCACAGTGTTTTTGCTCGAATTTTACGAGCAGAAGCCCGGCACCTGGGATATCCCGCCAACTTTACTATTTACGATACCGACGATAGCAGGTCTGTAATTAAAACCGTAACCAAAGAACTGGGGCTGGATGAAAAAGAATACAAGCCCGCCGCTGTAGGGTCGCGTATTTCATCTGCTAAAAACGCCTTGATTTATCCGGAAGATTATGCGCAAGACAGCTATATTCAACAGGAAGATGCCCGTGCAAAAAAACCGGAGATCGCTAAAATATACGCAGCCTACTGCGAGCGATGCTTCAAAAACGGCGCGATGGACTTTGATGATCTGTTGTTGAAAATGTATGAACTGCTGCAACGGTTTCCTGATGTATTGCACAAGTATCAGCATAAATTCAAGTATGTGCTGATAGATGAGTACCAGGATACCAACCCTGTACAATATCGCATCGCCAAGCTGCTCGCTGCCGTTCATGAAAACATTTGTGTGGTAGGAGACGATGCACAAAGTATTTACAGCTTCCGGGGCGCAACCATTGAAAACATTTTACAGTTTCAGAAAGACTATGATGATGTTACCCTAATAAAACTGGAACAGAACTATCGCAGTAGTGCTCATATACTACAGGTGGCCAACGAAGTGATTAAAAAGAATGTTGGACAGATACCGAAAAACCTGTGGACCGACAATATAGAAGGAGAGCTGATACACTTGGTGCGCACCATGACCGACAACGACGAAGGAAAATTTGTTGCCGACACAATTCAGGAACAAAAGCTAAGAAATCATTACAACAATAGCGACTTTGCCATACTTTATCGAACCAATGCACAAAGCCGATCTTTTGAAGAAAGTTTACGCCGGATGGGAATTCCCTGCAGAATATATGGGGGTGTTAGCTTTTATCAGCGCAAAGAAATCAAAGACCTGCTGGCTTATTTGCGGGTAACCGTAAATCCACTAGACGAAGAATCGTTGAAGCGGATTGTTAACTACCCCATTCGCGGCATCGGCAAAACTACCATCGAAAAAATGGTGATTCTTGCCAATGAATATAAGTTGCCCGTATTCGAAATCATGGCCCGTGCGGGCGAATTCGGATTCAAAGCCGGCACCCTGCAAAGCATGAGCGGCTTCGTAACCATGATCCGTTATTTCCAGAGCATCCTAACCAACAAAAACGCCTATGATGTGTCGGTACAAGTAGGAAAGCACACCGAACTGGTGAAAGAACTATTCAATGATAAGTCCGCCGAAGGGCTTGACCGATACAACAACGTGCAGGAATTACTGAACTCCATAAAAGAATGGACGGAGAGTCCATCGAATGATGATGGGGAGCTGGGCGACAAATCGCTCGGGGCCTACTTGCAGCAGGTTACCCTACATACCGATGCAGACGACGACAAAGAAAACACAGATGTGGTTCGATTGATGACGATCCATGCTGCTAAAGGGCTGGAATTTGCAGGTGTATTTGTTGGTGGCATTGAAGAAACTTTGTTCCCCAGTGCCATGAGCATTAATACGCGAGAAGAGCTGGAAGAGGAGCGGCGTTTATTTTATGTGGCAGTTACCCGTGCCAAACAAAGGCTGTGGCTGAGTTATGCCAATACGAGATATCGATATGGACAGCTAGTTCAGAACGATCCCAGCCGATTTTTAGATGAGATTCCCGAAAAATATTTGGATAAATCGTATGCCGGATCAGCCAATCGAAACAACGGTAGTTGGAATGGGAATTCGGCAGGACGTTCAAGGGGGTCGGCCTGGGGCGACTACAACGATATGGCAGCACCGGTCCGCAGCAATAAAATAACCCCCGGCTCTTCCCGACCAGCCACCCCAGAATACTTGCCGCCTGCTCCACCTAAAGTTGTTGAACATGTGCCATCGACCGACTTCGCTCCGAGCGACACTTCGGGATTACAGGTTGGGCAACAGGTTGAGCATCAAAAATTCGGGTTTGGAAAAGTTACCCGCATGGAAGGGTCGGCACATAATCCCGTGGCAACGATTGTTTTCACCAATAATGGCGAAAAGAAGATCATGCTGAATTATGCCAAGCTGCGCATTGTACCCGATTAAGCCAGCTGTTGTGGGGATTTAATTTACGAAATCCGAAAAAAGCAGTGCCTGAAACCTCTTCAGCAGCAGAACTGAACCCTTTGCGCTGCCGAAATGTTATCTTTGTATTACACAACGCTACACGCTATGATTACTACCGGAAATCCTGTTATCAGCATTTATACTGAAATGACGCCCAACCCCGAAACTATGAAGTTTGTGGCAAACAAGCTTTTGTATCCGGGTAAAAGCATTGACTTTGCAGAAGA
>JBIINW010000081.1:0-11561 GCA_044337245.1 Sediminibacterium sp.
TAATTGATTACCTCGATCATCGGAATCTGAACCTGGATGTACCCTTTTTAACAGGCACAATGTGCAGTACGGAAAATCTGGCTATTGCTATTTGGAATCAATTGTTACCCCATATTCCCGAAAATGTACAACTGCATTGTGTTAAGCTTTACGAAACGCCCCGCATTTATGTTGAATATTTTGGAAAACAGTAATAATTCGGGTATTATCGAACAATTACACCTATAATTTGGTTAGTAAGCTATGCAAAAACGTGTGTCGGTATATCGAAAAGAACATTTTAACGCGGCACACCGGTTGAACAATCCGCAGTGGTCGAAAGAGAAGAATAAAGAAGTATTTGGGCCTTGCAATCACGACAATTTCCATGGACACAACTACGAACTGATTGTAAAAGTTACCGGGGAAATTGATGCGGATACCGGGTATGTGATTGACCTGAAAAAATTAAGTGATTTAGTAAAAGAATTGGTAATCGACCGGTTTGATCATAAAAACCTCAATCTGGATACCCTTGAATTTGAACACCTGAATCCATCTGCAGAAAATATTGCGGTGGTTATTTACGAACTACTTAAACCTAGTTTAGGAGACTCGTATGATTTGCAAATTCGGCTGTATGAAACGGAACGAAATTTTGTAGAGTACCCCGTTTAATAACTAATCAAACTACTTGTATGGCGTATAAAAAAACAGAACACTATGATGAGGCGGTTACTAGTGGCCTTATCACAAATTATAAATCTGTATTAGATTTATTGGGAGAAGATGCCCAACGGGAAGGTCTGATAAAAACTCCCGAGCGAATTGCGAAAGCTATGCAGTATTTAACCCAGGGTTATCAGCTAGACCCGGTAGAAATTTTAAACTCCGCCCGATTTAACGAGGATGTAAGTGAAATGGTAATTGTGAGGGATATTGAATTGTATTCGATGTGCGAGCACCATATGTTGCCATTTTTTGGAAAAGTACATATTGCCTACATCCCCAATGGATGGATAACCGGATTAAGTAAACTGGCCCGGGTTGTAGATGTTATCTCTCGGAGATTACAGGTTCAGGAGCGGTTAACTACCCAAATTGTAGATGCTATCAAAACCTCTTTAGATCCGCATGGAGTGGCGGTTGTTGTTGAGGCGCAGCACTTGTGTATGATGATGCGCGGTGTACAAAAGCAAAATTCCATTACCACTACTTCCGCATTTTCCGGACAGTTTGAACATGTAGCAACTAGAAGTGAATTTTTACGATTAATCAGCAAGCGAAGAGATTAATTATTATCAATTTTTAACGACCTTTACTTTTTATCATCTGCTTCGGCGGATGTTTTTTTAATAGACATTTAATATGAAACACGCTTATATTTTTCCCGGTCAGGGAGCACAGTTTATTGGAATGGGTAAAGGATTATATGAAACTAACCCTGCCGCAAAAGCTATTTTTGAACAGGCCAACAGCATTTTGGGATTTGCCATTACAGAAACTTTATTTCAGGGTACTGATGAAGAACTCAAGCAAACCCGCATCACCCAGCCGGCTATTTTTATTCATTCAGTAGCAGCATTTGCAACACTCGATCATCCCCAGCCCGATATGGTTGCAGGACATTCATTGGGAGAGTTTTCGGCATTGGTAGCAAACGGCACGCTTGTTTTCGAAGATGCCCTTCGCCTGGTAAGTATTCGGGCAAATGCCATGCAACAGGCTTGTGAAAATACCCCTTCTTCCATGGCAGCTATTCTGGCATTGGCAGATGATCAGGTGGAAGCGATTTGCAAAAAGATTCAAGTAGAGACTGGTGAAGTAGTAGTGGCGGCTAATTATAATTGTCCGGGTCAGCTGGTTATTAGTGGTTCTGTTGAGGGAGTTGCTATGGCTTGTGAGCAGATGAAAGCTGCCGGAGCTAAAAGAGCTTTGATTTTACCCGTAGGTGGCGCATTTCATTCACCATTAATGGCACCAGCAAAAGAACAACTGGCGGCTGCCATTGCTGGAACTACTTTCCATACTCCTTCCTGCCCCGTATATCAGAATGTAATTGCAGCTGCTGTTTCAGACCCTCAAACCATCCAACAAAATTTAATAGATCAATTAACGGGTGCCGTTAAGTGGACGCAATGTGTGCAAGCCATGCATGCAGATGGTGCCACGCATTTTACGGAGTGCGGTCCTGGTAAAGTATTACAGGGACTGGTGCAAAAAATTGTTAAGGATGTTACCGTAGATGGAGTTAGTTAAGCTAAACTGCTAAGCTGGAATGAAATCGATGGTACCATTTACCCATTCCGGATCTAATTTGGCGTCGTATTTTTTATAAAAATTGAGGGCGGGTTCATTCCAATCCAATACCTGCCATACCATTCGGCGAAATCCTTTTTCCTTGGCTTCCTGAATGATTCGTTCAAACAGTAATGCGCCAATACCTTTTCCACGTTGTTGTTCGGTAACCAAAAAATCTTCCAGATACAGGCATTGTCCTTTCCAAGTACTATAACGAATATAATAAAGGGCAAACCCTACAACTACCGAATCTAATTCTGCAACAAAACCCCACCATACCGGTTGAGCACCAAAGCCACTTTCTTCAAAGTGCCCCAGCGAAACGGTAACCTCATGTGGTGCTTTTTCATATTGGGCTAATTCTTTTATTAACCCTAATAAAGCGGGACAATCTTCTTTGGTTGCTCTGCGAATAATTATCTTCATAAAAAATGAATAAGGAGAAATTAAACCAATGCCTGTTCTAAGTCGGTAAGTAAATCAGCCAGGTTTTCAATGCCTACACTCATTCTGATTAACCCATCGGTAATTCCATAGGCTTTTCTTTCTTCGGAGGTTAATCCGAAATGACTCATACTAGCCGGATGAGAGATTAATGTATCCAGTGTTCCCAGAGAAACGGCACGGGTACAAAGTTGAACTTGGTTGATGAATTTTTTTCCGGCTTCCATGCCGCCCTTCAACTCAAAACTTAGCAATGCCCCCGGATGCTTCATCTGCTTGGCACTAACTGCAAAGTCGGGGTGGGAGGGAAGTCCATTATAGTTTACCTGAGAAATCGCAGGATGCTGAAAAAGATAGCTGGCAACTTCCATGGCATTGTGGCAATGCCTTTCCATACGAAGTTCCAAGGTTTTTATTCCTTGGGTAAGTAAAAAAGCATCAAATGGATTGCTATTGGCACCCAGTAATGCATGCCATTTCCAGGCACGTGTTTTCATAAACTCAATGTCTTTACCAATTAGCACACCACCAATGGCAGTGCCATGGCCGTTCAAGAATTTAGTAGTGGAATGAAATACAAAATCGGCTCCATGTAAAAAGGGTTGCTGCAAGTAAGGAGTGGCGAATGTATTATCTACAGATACCTGAATATTTTTTTCACGGGCAATTTGGGCAATGGCTTCAATATCCACACAACGAATGGTAGGGTTGGCAGGGGTTTCGAGATGCACCAGTCGTATGGATGGGTCGGATAGAATGGCTTCCCTCACAAGATTAAGATCCCGCATATCAATGATGGTAGTTTTAATACCGGCAGGCTGCAAAATTTTTTGCATCAGTTCCTGTGTACCACCGTACAAAGAATAATGAGTAAGTATGGTATCACCTGATTGCAGGGTACTTAAAAACAGGGTTGTCATGGCTCCTTGGCCACTCGCATGTAATAATGCTTTCAGTTCTAGCGGAGTATCATCATCATTGGCAATGCCAAAAGATTCCAGTGCTGCAATAATTTCTTCTGCCACTGTAAAGCTGGGGTTGCCCCATCTGCTGTAAATTTTTGTTTTATCCGCCCCGGCAAAACGTG
The DNA here is from genome assembly GCA_044337245.1 of Sediminibacterium sp. GTDB lineage: Bacteria > Bacteroidota > Bacteroidia > Chitinophagales > Chitinophagaceae > Sediminibacterium. Next base: position 3,812 of record JBIINW010000081.1, read on the forward strand.
CCATGCCCTCCTCTGCCGAATCAAAAGTAAAGGTAGAAGTGGCATAGATGGGAGTAATATGGGCATGATCGGGTTGATGATCGTGACCGGTGTGAACGGCAACTGAGCTGATGCCGGTAAGTGGGAAAGATCTTTTCATACGGGTAAGTATCAGGATAGTAAATTACGAAACCTATGCTTATTTTTCGCCATCATAGGCCCAAGTAACCAAGGTAGCACCCCAGGTAAATCCGCCTCCAAAAGCGGCAAATACCAGGTTGTCTCCCTTTTTCAATTGTTTTTCCCAATCCCATAAACAGAGGGGAATGGTTGCGGCTGTTGTATTTCCGTATTTCTGAATATTGATCATTACCTTTTCCTTGGGTAACCCCATGCGATTCGCAGTGGCATCAATTATGCGCAGATTTGCCTGATGCGGAACCAGCCATTGAATATCCTCTCCGGTTAATCCATTGCGTTCGAGTAATTCGGCACTCACATCTGCCATTCCTTTCACCGCAAATTTAAATACGGGCTGACCATCCTGGAAAGCAAAATGTTCTTTATTCATAACCGTTTCCAAGGTAGCCGGTTTTAATGAACCTCCTGCTTTCATGTGCAGGTATTCTCTTCCGCTGCCATCAGAGCGTAAAATACTGTCTTTGATTCCCACGGTAGTATCATCGGAGGATTCCAATAAAACCGCGCCGGCACCATCACCAAAAATGATGCAAGTGGCTCGATCGGTATAATCAATAATCGCACTCATTTTATCAACTCCCACCACAACTACTTTTTTAAATCGGCCACTTTCTATGTACATGGCAGCCGAACTGAGGGCGAATAAAAAACCACTGCAGGCGGCAGACAAATCATAGCCCCAGGCATTTTTCGCACCCAATTTGTCGCAAATGATGTTGGCAGTTGCCGGAAAAACCATGTCGGGGGTAACTGTTGCGCAAATCAGGCATTCTATATCCAGCGGAGATAAGTTTTGCTTAGCCATCAATTCTTCTACTGCCTTAACTGCCATGTCGCTACTGGCTTTACCGGGCTCTCGCAAAATTCTGCGCTCCTCTATACCCGTTCGGGAACGTATCCATTCATCATTGGTGTCTACCATTTTCTCCAAATCAAAGTTGGTGAGCCTGGTTTCCGGCACATATCCCCCTACTGCGGTGATGATTGCTCTTTTTTGCATGAACATTTGTATAAATAGGGGGCAAATATCCATCAATTTTCGCTAATAACACATGCACAACGAATAATGCTTACGCTGCGGCGTTTTTTGGCGGATCATCTACCGAGATTGTTAAAAAAATCTAAAAGCCGCCGGCAATCCATCAATTGGCGTTGCAGAAGCCCTGCTAACTGCCCGAATTCACTTATTTTTGAAGGATATGATAGCTTTTGTTCGCGGAAAATTTGTGCAAAAATCCCCTTCCCGTGTGGCGGTAGACGTGCAGGGTGTTGGCTATGAGCTGCAAATCAGTTTACATACCTATTCCGCTATCAGTTCATTGGAAGAAGGACTTATTTATACCTATTTACACATTACTGAAAATTCACATACTTTATTCGGTTTTCATCATCCCGATGAAAAAGAAATGTTTTTGCACCTGATCAGTGTTTCTGGAGTGGGGGCTACTACCGCCCGAATTATGCTTTCGGGTATGGAGCCGCGGGAAATTGCCGCTGCCATAGTAAGTGGAAATACCCGTCAGCTGGAAAGTATCAAGGGTATTGGCAAAAAGTCGGCCGAGCGACTGATTGTAGAGCTGAAAGACAAACTGGGCAAGCAATTTTCAGGCAGCATACAGGCCGCATCGGGTGTCTTTTCAACGGTTGAAGGGGATGCCGTGCATGCTTTGGTGGCACTGGGCATTGGTCGTGTGATGGCAGAACAAGCGGTGAAAAAAACCCTGCAATCCAATTCGGAGGAAATAGGATTAGAAAATTTAATAAAACTCGCGTTACAATCGTTATAAATTGATGCATATCTTCTCTTCATTTAACCAATAAACTGACTGCTATAGCGTTAATTCTACTTAACCAACCCATTGGGATTGAAGCTTTCCGGATTTTATCTCTTAGCCCTCTTACTGATTCTTTCCGCTAACCCGGTTTTTGGGCAGCGGAAAGACACTACCCGTTTTCCTATCAGTGACCGGAGAGGGGATGCTTTTTCTATACCCAGCCGCAACCCATTTGATCTCCGTGACACATCCTTGGTTAAAAAAAGCATTGAATACGATCCCCGCACCCGTCAGTATTATGTGGTAGAAAAAATTGGCAAAACCAATTACCGAAAACCTGCCGCCCTTACATACGATGAATTTTGGAGAATCAGTGCCCGGCAGTCGGAAGCTGCCTATTTTAAAAAACGGGCCGATGCATTAACTGCGCTCAATAAAAAAACATTTCGGCCGCCTTATCAGGTATATAATAATTTATTTGATCGGATTTTTGGGGTAGGTACCAATGGTTTAAAGGTAGATATTAAACCCAATGGGGAAGTGAATGTAATGGCCGGCTACCAGGGGCAAAATGTTAACAATCCCACGTTACCGGAACGGGCTCGAAAAAATGGGGGCTTTGATTTCGACATGAACCTGAACCTGAATGTGAATGCCAGTATTGGCGACAAATTAAAATTCCCAATCAATTATAATACTCTTTCTAACCTCGGCTTCGACAATCAGCTGAAATTAGATTATAAGGGGATGGATGATGAAATCATTAAAAGTTTAGAAGCCGGAAATATTTCATTTCAGTCGCGCAGTACCCTGATTCCCAGTGCGCAAAATTTATTCGGTGCCAAAGCCCAAATGCAGTTTGGTAAAATTTTTATTACCGGTGCCATCGCCAATCAGCGATCTACCCGCCAATCTGTTTCTTTACAAGGCGGAGCTGCTACCCAAAACTTTACCAAAAAGTTAGACGACTACGAAGAGAACCGACACTTTTTGCTGGGCGAGTACTTTAAAAATAATTACAACAAGGCCATGTCTAACCTGCCGGTGATTATGTCGCAAGTTCAGGTTCAGCGTGTTGAGGTTTGGGTAACCAACCGCACCGGTGCCACAACCGATGCAAGGGATATTGTGGGTTTGATGGATCTGGCCGAATCGAAACCCTATAATACCAATATCCGACCGCTCAGCAACAGTGAATTTCCCAATAACGGAAACAACGATTTATATGCTTCCTTGGTTAATAATCCTTCTTCCCGAAATCCAGCCGTAATCAACTCGTTGCTGTTGGCTAAAGGATTAAGGCCAGTTGAAGATTATGAAAAAACCTTTGCCCGCAAATTAAATTCTTCGGAATATTATTTTAATACGCAAGTAGGATTTGTTTCCTTGAATGTTCAGTTGCAGGCGGATGAGGTATTGGCAGTTGCTTATCAGTTTACCTATAATGGACGGGTTTTTCAGGTGGGAGAATTTTCTCAGGATGTTGCACTCGATTCAACCCGGGGTGTGCAGAAAGTACTGTTCCTGAAACTGCTCAAAGCTACTTCACAAAGAATCAATCTGCCTATCTGGACCTGGATGATGAAGAATGTGTATTCACTTGATTTATTCGGAAGTATTCAGCAGGAAGGGTTTCAGCTAAATCTATTGTACGACGATCCGGGTGGAGGTATGAAGCGTTATTTACCAGAGAGCGATCCCAGCGTAATGGGCCGACCTATTTTAAGTGTGCTTAATCTCGACCGCTTGAATGGCCGAAACGATCCTCAGCCGGATGGTATATTCGATTTTGTGGATGGGTATACGGTATTACCCAAACAAGGGCGAATTATATTTCCAGTGCTGGAACCTTTTGGTAGAGATTTAGAGCGATTGGCTTTTAATGGACAATCGGCGGCTCTCAAGAAAAAGTATGTGTACTATGCCCTCTACGATTCTATCAAAGCCATCGCCCAAACCTATGCTAACCTAAATCGGTTTATAATGCAGGGACAGGTAAAGGGAAGCGCAGGGGGATCTGAGATTTCTCTAAATACATTCAACGTTCCGCCGGGTTCTGTAACAGTAACTGCGGGCGGACAACAACTGCGCGAAGGCACTGATTTTATTGTTGATTATAATTTGGGAACGGTAAAAATCATCAATCCCGGCATTCTCAGCTCCAATGTACCTGTTAGTGTGGGATTTGAAAACAATGCCGGATTTGGTATGCAGCAAAGGAGCTTTACCGGTTTGCGTGTAGATTATATAGCCAATAAAAAGTTCTCATTAGGCGCAACAACTGTTAAACTGGCAGAACGGCCCTTCTTCACCAAAACAATGTATGCCGAAGATCCTATTCGCAATACTATGTATGGACTGGATGTAAGTTATAAAACCGATTTACCCTGGCTTACGCGTCTATTAGATAAATTACCCAATTACTCTACTAAAACCCGCTCCACATTAAATGCATATGGAGAAGCTGCCTTGTTGAAACCCGGTCACCCCGCACAGATTGGTTTGGGTTCTCAGGGCTTAAGTTTTATAGACGATTTTGAAGGAACTAAAAACAGCATCGATCTCCGGTTTCCGATTGTTGCATGGACGATGGCTTCCACTCCTCAGGGTAATCCATTATTTCCAGAAAGTATATTGTCTGATTCCATCAACTACAATTTTAACCGGGCGAAACTAGCCTGGTACAATATAGAACCCAATCTGCAGGATAAAAATAGTCCGGGTAATCCGCTACGTAAAAATCTGGAAGAGTTAAGTGATCCAAGGGTTAGACAAGTATATACCAGTGAGTTGTTTCCACAAAGAACTACCAATATTACTGATGTATTAACCACCACTTTCGATTTAGCTTTTTATCCATTTGAACGTGGACCTTATAATTATGAGTCCCGTACATCCGAAATTGATGTTACTGGTCGTTTAAGAAGACCTGCTGCGCGGTGGGGAGGAATCATGCGCTCTATAGACCAGACAGATTTTGAAACCGGTAATCTAGAGTATATTGAATTTTGGACGCAGGATCCTTTTATAAAGAATCCTTCTAGTAAGGGAGGTAAGATGTTTATCAATTTGGGAAATGTAAGTGAGGATGTGTTGAAAGATGGTAAACGGTATTATGAAAACGGGATGAATACGCCTAATATACCCACTGACGTAGACAGCTCCAATACTTGGGGAAAAACCCCGGTGAATCCCATTCAAATTACTCAAGCATTTAGCAATGATCCCGGAGACCGTGTTTATCAGGATGTGGGTTTTGATGGATTAGATGATGATGGGGAGAGAAGGAAGAAAGGGTATGTGTTGCAAAAATTAGCCAATAACTTTGGATCAGGGTCTGCTATCTATCAAAAATCTTTACAAGACCCTGCCAGTGATAATTATATCTGGTACAGAGATGCACAGTACGATCTGGCCGGAACCGGTATATTAGGTCGCTACAAAAATTTTAATAACCAGCAGGGAAATTCGCCTATTGCCAATACAGGTGGACAGTTTACCTCTGCAGCTACTTTGTTTCCAGATAATGAAGATTTAAACAGGGATAATACGCTTAATGAAACAGAGGCCTATTACGAATATGAAATCAATGTGAAGCCGGGCATGGATGTAGGGATAACCCCTTATATTACTGATAAGCGCACCGTAACAGTAAATTCTGCCGATGGGGTAACCCGAACCGAGAACTGGTTTTTGTTTCGTGTTCCTATACGAGGATTTTCTAAACGGGTGGGGAATATTCCCGATTTCAAATCAATCCGCTTCGCTCGTTTATTTTTAACTGGATTTGAAGATTCTGTTGTGATGCGTTTCGCAACCTTTAACCTAGTGAGAAATCAGTGGAGACAATTTACCTTTCAATTAGATACAACAGGAACGTATACCCCAATAGTAAATAGTGCCGGAACTACTTTCAATACCTTGGCCGTAAATCTGGAAGAAAATTCGGCCCGCCAGCCAGTAAATTATATCATGCCTCCCAATGTAGAGAGGATGCAGTTGCTGAGTAATAATGGCGTAAACATTCAGCAGAACGAACAGGCAATGAGTTTGCAGGTAGCCAATCTTTACACAGGTGAATCACGAGCAGTATTTAAAACATTTACCTGGGATATCCGGCAATTCGGGCAACTCTCAATGTATATCCATGCTGAGTCGGTAAGGGGGCAACGGCCGGTTCGTGACCGGGAATTGAATGCGGTAGTGCGCATTGGTCAAGACTTTTTAAATAATTATTACGAAATAAAAATACCATTAAAAGTTACCCCTGCGGGATTTTATGTTAAGGGGCAGGAAGAGCAGGTATGGCCATCGCAGAATAACCTGGATATAGTTCTGAGAGAGCTGATTAATTTAAAGATGCGAAGAAATGCCGCAGGTCATCCTTTGAATGTGATTTACCGTAATTCGCTCGACAGCAGTAAAGTAATTTCAATTTTAGGAAATCCTAATTTGGGTGCCATTAGTGGTATATTAATTGGGGTAGAAAATCCTTTTAAGCCGGATGGGCCTATTCAGCATGCGGAAGTATGGGTAAATGAATTGCGATTGTCGGCCTTGAATGAAGAAGGAGGTTGGGCGGCATTGGGTAGGATGGATATCGCCCTGGCCGATTTAGGAAGTATAACGTTGGCGGCCAGTAATCGGAGCCAGGGCTTTGGAACCATTGAGCAGCGTGTAAATGAACGGGCCAGGGATAATTTATTCCAGTTTGATGTGGCAGCAAATATTGATGCCGGAAAATTGTTTCCTAAAAATTTACGATTAACCTTACCCGTATATGCCAGTTTAAACCGAACTGTAATTACCCCACAATTCGATCCCTTTGATTTAGATGTTCGATTAAAAGATAAACTCAGTATTCTAAATAATTCCCAGCAAGATTCATTACGAAATGCGGCCATAGAACAAATTACTATCAAAACCATCAACTTCACCAATGTTCGCTTTGGATCTGCTAATGGGCGACCGGGATTATTTAAACTGAACAACTTCGATTTTAACTATGCCTACTCAATTACTGAGCAGAGTAGCCCCTTGATTCAACAAAACAATATCGCTCGACACCGAGGTGGTATTGGATATACTTTTGCCGGCAGTGAAAAGTTCATAGAGCCCTTTAAAAAACTCATCACCAATCGGTCGCCTTGGTTAAGTTTGCTGAGAGATTTTAATGTAAACCTTAAGCCATCAACCCTCAGCTTCCGATCTGATATTAATCGGCAGTTTGGCGAATTCATTCCGCGGGTAATCAATACCCCGGGAAATACCATTAATAAAGTAGATACCACTTACGATAAATTTTTCACTTTCGACCGGTATTATAGATTTGGCTGGAAACCCGCTCGTTCCATCAGTTTTGATCTAAATGCTGTAGATAATGCCCGAATTGATGAACCCAATGGCCGGATTGATACCCGAGATAAAAAAGACACTGTACGGAATAACTTTTTCAAGGGCGGACGCAATACGATTTATCAACAAAAAGCTACCCTCAGTTATACGCTTCCATTGAATAAATTTCCATTAACCGACTGGATTCAGGCCAGCTATACCTATGGTGCCAGTTATAATTGGATTGGTGCTAGTAGATTGGCGATTACCCAGGGAAATATCATCGAAAATTCGCAAGACAACAACTTCAATGCGCAGTTTAATTTTATTTCCCTGTATAACAAATCAAAATGGCTGCGCGCTTTAGATAATATTCCTCCACCTAAGCCCCCTAAAGATCCCAATCAAAAAAATAAGCTGGGGGCGCAACCACCTGCTACCAATGCACTGGGAACCGAAAT
>JBIINW010000082.1:0-11518 GCA_044337245.1 Sediminibacterium sp.
AAATTATAAGGACAAAAACCATAAACCCGAAATGCTGGTAACGCTCAGCGATTTTTGGTTGCTGCACGGATTTTGCTCACCAGAGCTTATAACCAAAAGATTAGAAGACATACCAGAATTTAATCTTTTAAAGCCTTTATTCAATAAAGATGGATTAGAAGCTGTTTATCAATTTGTTATGGAAATGGATTCAGCAGATACTCATTACTGGTTGCTGAATTTGGTGAAGCGGGAAATTCGTAAAAAGAGAGAGGGGGAATTAACCCCCGAAGATCCTGGATGGTGGGTAGCCCGATTATATCCAGATTCAGATGAGCCAGAACAAATAGACAAAGCCATTTTTTCGATCTATATCCTAAATATTGTTCATTTACCTAAGGGAGCTTCCTTATTTCAAAGTGCTGGGTTACCGCATGCCTATCTACAAGGCCAATGTGTAGAATTGATGAGCAATAGCGATAATGTTTTGCGTGCAGGCTTAACTCCCAAGCATATTGATGTACCTGAATTAATTCGACTTACCCGTTTTGAAACCACCCATCCGAATATCCAATCCGGACAAATAGGTACGGCAGGTGAAATCCAATTTCCGGTTCCAGTGGATGATTTTGCCCTTACCCGTTTAACAATTACCCCAGAAATCAATTATCAGCACAGAAGCAGTTCACCAGAAATTCTTGTGGTAACTGATGGTGCCGCCGTATTTAACCAAGAACTTGTTTTAAAAAGGGGGGAAGCCGTATATGTTTTGCCAAACACCGATTATCACATCACCAGCTCGGGTACAGTTTCTTTGTTTAGAGCATGGGTACCCTGATTATGCTCATTTTTCCACAGGAATTGGCAGTCACAAGAATTCGGGGTAAATTTGTATATCCATTTAATACCGCATGAAAATAAATAAGACACAACTGATTGCTTTAGTGCTTATGTTAGTGGCAGCAACCATTTACAGAGCCATGCCAGGACGCCCCTGGGGGTTTGCTCCTCAATGGTCAATTGCTTTGTTCAGTGGCGCCCTTTTTGTGAAGGATAAAAAATGGGCTTTTTTGTTTCCGCTAATATCCATGCTGGTTTCGGATGGTATATATCAATTATTATACCTCCGTGGGTTATTTCCCATGCCAGGTTTCTATTCTGGTCAATGGGTTAATTATCTGCTTTTTTTAAGTGTAACTGTTTTTGGATTTTTTATGCGATCCGATAAGCCTTATCAGGTTTTAGGCGCTTCTATTGCCGGTCCTACCAGTTTCTTTTTAATGAGTAATTTTCTCGTTTGGATGGGTGGAGGCGGATATCATCATCCTAAAACCTTCGCAGGATTGATAAATACCTATATGGATGGCATTCCTTTCTATCAAAATAGCATCATCAGTACTGTGGTATTTTCCTGCCTACTATTCAGCACTTTTTATCTGCTGTCGAAAAATCGCTCAGAGATAAAGCAATTTGCGTAAGGGTTCCCTTGTTATTTTATAAATTGTTTCAGATTATCCGACGTATCCCGATTCCTGTTCATATACCAGATCATGCAGTAGATGATGCCCATCCGCAGCCATCGTAGCAAGTTCGTCGCAGCGGTTATTATTAGGATTGTCCGCATGTCCCTTTACCCAGTGGAAAGTAATATGGAATTCTGCTGCTAAAGCATGATACTGTAACCACAAATCTTTATTTTTTTTGCCGCCTTTAAAATCTGTTCTTATCCAGTTTTTAAGCCATCCCTTTTGCACGCTATCTACTATATAACGGCTATCCGTATACACTTTAACAGGAAGCCCCTTTCTATTGATTGATGCTAAACCTTTTATTACTGCCAGCAGTTCCATACGATTATTGGTGGTATGACGATAACCTGCGGAAAGTTCTTTTCGGGCTGTACCCCACAACAAAAGAATACCATATCCCCCTCTTCCGGGATTTCCCCTAGCTGCCCCATCGGCATAGATAATCAACTGATTTGATTGGCTCATCCTGTAAAATAATGCATGAAATTAGTTTCAAAAATTCGAATCTTACTATCATTATTCATTTTTTGAACAAAAACGCCATAAAATCTGATGCAAAAACACAAATTATATTTGTAATTTTAACTATGCCATATGATTATATAATAATCGGTGCCGGATCGGCCGGATGTGTATTAGCCAACCGACTTTCCGCCAACCCCAACCACTCGGTTTTGTTAGTTGAAGCCGGTAAAAAAGATTCCAATCCCCTCATCCATGTTCCGGGTGGATACACCATGTTGAATAAAACCGCAGTTGACTGGGGTTTTTGGACAGAGCCTCAGGAACAGGTTGCTAACCGAAAAATATATTTACCCAGAGGTAAAACATGGGGGGGAAGTAGTTCTACCAATGCCATGGCTTACGTGCGTGGAAACAAGGAAGACTACAATGAATGGGCGTCTTTAGGGAATGAGGGCTGGTCGTATGATGAAATTCTACCATTTTTTAAAAAATCCGAACACAATCAACAGTTTGGAGCGCCTTTTCATAGCACTCAGGGAGAATTGAATGTTACCCTTCCAGATGAGATACCACCCCTTGCAGAGAAATTTGTGGAAGCTTGTGCCCAAGTAGGCATTCCGGCAGTACCAGATTACAATGGAGCAGAACAAATAGGTGCCAGTGTTTTACAATTCACCATTAAAAACAATGCCCGACATAGCGCGGCAGTAGCCTTTCTAAAACCTGTGCTGGAAAGAAAAAATCTTACCATAATTAGTCAGTCAAGGGTTCACAAAATTATCCTACAAAATAAAAGAGCTACCGGCATTGAGCTATCGGATGCTAGAGGCACAATTACGCAACATTTTGCCAATAAGGAAGTAATTCTGTCGGCTGGAGCCTTTCAGTCACCCCAAATTCTCCTACTTTCAGGCATCGGATCAGCGGATGAATTAACGAAATTTGGGATATCCTGTACTCATGAACTTCCCGGTGTTGGCAAAAACCTGCAAGATCATTACTGGAGTGGGGTTAGTTGTAAAACCAATATTGCAACCAGCAACTCTTCGCTGAAACCACTAAACACAATTTCGGCCCTACTGAAGTATTTGTTTACCAAAAAGGGACCTTTGGCTAGAAGTCCGCTGGAGGCCAATGCATTTTATTGCTCCGATAGCCAACTCAACCGACCCGATATTCAGTTTCATTTTGGTTCTCTGGGTATTTCGGGTGATTATTCAACCGATTTTTACGATATCAATACCTTTACAAAGGAAGATGGATTAGGCATTTTGGCTATAATTCTTCATCCAAAGAGCCGGGGGTTTGTGAGTTTACAAAATAGTAATCCCCAGAGTGCCCCACTGATTCAGCCGAATATTTTTCAGCACCCAGCCGATAGGGAATTACTTACCAATGCGTTAAAAAAAGCCATCACCATCATACATGCTCCAGCATTTCAACCCTATCTGAAGGGCGAAATAAACTGGCCTGCGCAGTTGGATGATGCATTTTTACAGGAACACATTAACAAAACCCTCGAAACCCTCTATCATCCAGTAGGAACCTGTAAAATGGGTTCGGATGAAATGGCGGTAGTGGATGCACAGCTAAAAGTTAGGGGAATCGAAGGCCTCAGGGTAATAGATGCCTCCATTATGCCCACCATCGTTTCGGGTAATACCAATGCACCCACCATAATGATAGCGGAAAAAGGGGCCCATATGATTTTGACTAATTAAGGGAAACTGTTGAAAATTGTTCCTGATTCATTAATTTAGCAAATACTAAAAGAAAAGCTTTCAGTAAACGCACGGAAAGCAGCGGTTAGAAATGTTATGCAGCAGTCAGACTCAACAAAAAATAAAAAAATAACCGTTCAAAAGTCACAAAAAAAAGCAGTGGCCACACCGGTAACACGGGTAACCAACCTTTCTTCTTCAAACCAGGTTCGTAAGAAAAGTGGATTACAAAAGGTTAGTTTCTGGCTTCGGTATGCTACACAATACGGGCAGCAAATTTTTATTACCGGCAATCATCCGATTTTAGGAAACAATAATCTAGCTGAAGCCCTTCCTTTACAGTATTTTAATGAACATTATTGGACCTGTTCGGTTGATTTTTCAGTCATTTCTTTGCCCGCTGAAGGCATTACCTACCATTATTTTATTAAAGAGAACGGTTCGATAACTCATGAGTGGGGAGCATATAAAAAAATAGAAAGTTCAGATGCCAACTATACTGAGTTATCCCTATTAGATAGCTGGAATTATGCGGGATATATTGAGAATACATTTGAAACAGAGCCCTTTCAACAGGTATTACTCAAAAAGTTGCCGGTAACTGTTACGCAGGCCGATCAACCTAATGCAACCTTTACGCACCAATTTATTGTTAAATCGCCCCTTTTGCAAGCTGATGAAACGATTTGTTTATTGGGTAGCGGAGATACCATGGGTAACTGGCAAACAGAAAATCCTGTTTTGCTTAACTATGATTCCCATACTTTCAGTTATAAGGCTTCTCTGAATTTAACGGAAGATGACTTTCCCATTGCTTATAAATATGGCATTTATCATTTGGGAGAAAAGAAATTTGTGCGTTTCGAAAATGGCAATAACCGGGTAGCTCACGAACGGGCAGTTGGCAATACGCTGATTAGATACCACGATGGATTCGTTTGGCTGCCCAACACTTCTTGGAAAGGAACTGGCATAGCGATACCTGTATTTAGCATTAGAACCAATGATGGATTTGGCATAGGGGAATTTACGGATATAAAGAAACTAGTAGATTGGTCTGCACAAATTGGTTTAAAATTAATTCAACTGTTGCCGGTTAACGACACTACAGCAACCCATACAAAGGCAGATTCTTATCCCTATGCTGCCATATCTGCTTTTGCATTGCATCCGATGTATTTGCATTTGCCTGCTATGGCCGATCAAATTGGGATGGATGAATTGGTGGAACTGGAACCGATGCGGAAAACCGTGAATCAATCTCCTGCAGTAGATTATGAAAAGGTAAATGAGATCAAACAGTCATTTTGTAAGCTACTCTACCAACGAACAGGTGCCGCAACCTTGGCTTCAAAAGCATTTAAACAGTTTTTTAAACACAATGAACATTGGCTGAGACCCTATGCGGCATTTTGTTACTACCGCGACCTGTATGGAACTGTAGAGTTCAGTAAATGGCCAAACCACAGAGTCTGGGATGAGCAATTGATGGGGGTCTATTTTTCTGCTTCTGAGGAAACTACAGAGGGTATAGGAATGGGCTACTATTGCTTTCTCCAGTATCATTTATTTCTTCAGTTGAAAGAAGCTACCCAATATGCACATAGTAAGGGCATTATAGTAAAGGGAGATATTGCAATAGGGGTTTACCGAAATGGGGCAGATGTGTGGCAGCAACCCGAGTTATTTAATCTGAACTTTCAAGCTGGTGCGCCACCAGATGATTTTGCGGTAACCGGACAAAATTGGGGTTTCCCAACCTATAATTGGCAAAAAATGAAAGAAACCGGATTTGCCTGGTGGAAGCAACGGTTTACTCAGATGAGTGATTATTTTGACGCATTTCGAATAGATCATATTCTTGGATTTTTTAGAATCTGGAGTATCCCCGACCATGCCATTGAAGGTATCATGGGGCGGTTTGTACCTGCTATTCCAATTATGCCAGCGGAGTTAGGTGAAAGAGGCATTCACCTTAGTGAAGCCAGATTAACAGAACCCTTTATCAACGAACAGGTTTTATGGCAGATATTTGGATACGATAATGAGTTGGTAAAGTCTTTATTTCTGATTCCCACCGAACAGGGCAATTATCATCTTAAACCTGCCTTCGCCACACAACAACAGGTAGAAAACTATTTTTCGGAACAAGTGAATGATGGCCACCATCAAAAAATTAAACAGGGTCTTTTTCATCTAATCAGTAATGTGATTTTCTTTACAACGCCTAATGAAACAGGATATCATTTTAGATATGGGGTAGAACAAACAGCATCTTATCAATTGCTGCCGGAAGCATACAAACAACCTTTGCTGGATTTGTACCGGAATTATTTTTTTCAGCGCCAAGATGATTTTTGGATGAAGGAAGCCTTGCAAAAATTACCTGCACTCAAACGGGAAACCAATATGTTGATTTGTGGGGAAGATTTGGGCATGGTACCAGGCTGTGTTCCGGCAGTAATGCAACAATTAGGGTTACTGAGTTTAGAAATTCAACGCATGCCCAAAAATCCGGAAATGAAATTTTTCCACCCCAATGATGCACCGTATCTAAGTGTGGTTACCCCTTCTACGCACGACATGAGTACCATTCGGGGTTGGTGGGAAGAAAACCGCGAAAATACAGAAGCGTTTTATCATCAGGAACTGGGTCAATCTGGAACTGCACCTTACTATTGCGAAGCCTGGATTAATAAAGCGATTGTATTACAACACTTATACTCACCTGCTATGTGGTGTGTATTTCAATTGCAAGATGTATTGGGTATTGATCCACTATTGAGAAGAACCAACCCTGCAGAAGAAAGAATCAATGTACCTGCCGATCCGAATAATTACTGGAATTATCGTATGCATATTACATTAGAGGATTTAATGAATGCCAATGGATTTAATAATGAATTGAACTATTTTGTTAAATCCAGTGGCCGATAGCCTTTTCTATTTTTAATTATTCGCACATTAATTCACTCGATTTGCAACTGCAATATTTTTCTATTGAACTTCCATTCGAATATCCGTTTTCTATATCCGGTGGAAGAACTAAAACCCATCAGCCCTCGCTAATCGTTTCACTTTCTTTGGGCAATATAACCGGTTGGGGAGAAGCTCCAGCCATTGTGTATTATGGAGTAACGGTTGAAAATATGGTATCCGTTTTGGAAGCAAAAAAAGTCATGATAGAAAAATTTGCCTTTACTACCCCTGATCGGTTTTGGCATTTTCTGCATCATTTGTTACCCCAACATCCCTTTTTAATAGCTGCACTCGACATCGCTGCCTGGGATTTGTATGGCAAACTTAGTAGAAAACCGCTGTTTGCTTTGTGGAATACGGGTTGGAAAAACACTCCTTTAACGGATTATACCATTGGTATTGATACACCCGAAAAGATGTTGCAAAAAATGCAGGCTAAACCTTGGCCAATTTATAAAATTAAATTGGGCACTCCCCACGATTTGCCCATTATGCAACAGCTTATCCAAAACTCAAGCGCCACTTTTCGGGTAGATGCCAATGCAGGATGGACAACGGAGGAAGCCCTGCACATTATTCCGCAACTGGCTGCCATGGGGGTAGAATTGATTGAGCAACCCCTGGCAAAGGATAATTGGGAAGGTATGCTTGCGCTTAAAGACATTTCTTCCATTCCACTAATTGCTGATGAAAGTTGTGTGTCGGAATCAGATGTTGCCAAATGTGCCGATTATTTTACTGGTATCAACATTAAGCTTACTAAATGCAGCGGCATCACCCCGGCATTGCGAATGATTACAGAAGCAAGAGAGAAAAATCTGCTAATCATGATGGGTAGTATGAATGAAAGTACGATTGGAACGGCTGCCATTGCGCATTTTCTGCCACAGTTAGATTATGTGGATGCTGATGGTCCGCTGCTGTTAAATAAAGACATTGCAAAAGGGTTATCCTTTTCTGCCGGTAACATACAGGTTAGTAATCAACCCGGATTAGGCGTGTATAATATTTCCCCGATTCTTGATTGAAAAAATGTAGGATATGAATGAAGTAAGGAGAGAAAAACTACAACAGGTGCTGAATAAGCGTCAATTCAATATTACCGTAGTGATGGAGAATGTGCATGATCCACATAATATTGCTGCCGTAATGAGAACTTGCGATGCAGTTGGTATTCAAGATATTTATATTCTCAATACCATTATCCCAGAGCATAAAAAATTTGGAGCAAAAAGCAGCAGCAGTGCAGCCAAATGGCTTACCATTCATTCGTTTAGTGATACTGGCGAATGTATAGCAGCTTTACGAAAAAAGTATAACAAAATTTATACTACCCATTTAGCGGATAATGCCACACAACTTTATAACCTCAATCTTACCGATTCGATAGCTTTGGTTTTTGGTAATGAACATGCAGGGGTGAGTGATGAAATTCGATCGTTGGCTGATGGAAATTTTATTATTCCGCAGGTAGGCATCATTCAGAGCTTGAATATTTCCGTAGCCTGTGCAGTTACTATTTACGAAGCATTTAGACAAAAATCACTTGCCCATCATTATGTTCAACCCAATCCGGCATTTGAGCAAGATTGGCAGGCAGTAGCTAAATCTTGGGAACTATAATTCGAAAAAAATCGGTAGAAAAGTTTAGTGCGCCGCTTTTATTCGCTCAGCCTGTTTTCTTGTATTGGCCTCTTTGGTTAATACGGTAATACTTACATTCAACTCGAATCCAATTAGTAAAATCAAGGAATTAAAGTAAATTAACAACATCAGTATCAAAACCGTACCAATCGATCCATACACTTTATCGTAAGAAGCAAAATTATTTACCCAGTAAGAAAAGCCAAGGGCAGTAAGTAAAGTAAGCGCTGTTGCTAAAATAGCCCCAGGAGAAAATAGTCTCCAACGCTTGGTTAATGAGGGTGCATATTTATAAACGATGGCAATGCTAAAATAAACAATGGCAATGATGATAATCCATCTAAAATCATTCCACCATATTACCCGCTCACTGCTTTTTAGATGCAAAATATTATTTAGTAAATACGTGAGCTGTGTTTTTCCAACTAATAAAAGAAAAGTTGATACTACTACCAGCACAATCAGTAATAAGGTAAGTCGAATTGCCCGCCAGCGCTGATGCAAAAAATACCCCTTCTTCTCTTCAATCGATTTGTCGAATGTGCGAATTACCCCCATCATGGCATTAGAAGCATAAAATACCACCAATATAAAACCAAATGAAAATATACCCACATGTTTATCGAGCAGTCCGTCTAGAATATCTTTAATAAAAAAATAGGTAGCAGAATTAGGGGCAATATCTTTAAATAATCCCAATAGCTGCATTTCCATTCGGGAGGCATTGGGAAAATAAGGTATCAACGAAAACAAAAATAATAAAGTAGCCGGTAAGGCCATTATCAGGTTAAATGATATAGCTGCAGCCCGCTCATTTAATCCTACTCGGTTCACTTGAATAATAAAAAATCTAACCACATCATAAATGGGTAATTGCTGAAATCCGGGAATAACCCATTGCTTGCTCTTTCGTATAATGAAGGCAATTACTGGTGTTCGTAATAAGATACGTTCCCATTTCATGGTTTGTTTTGCTTTTTACTTTTTTGCTGATATGCATCCAGTGCTCGTTGATAAGCTACTGCATACCGCTGGTGTTCGGCATAAGAATTGCTAAAATGATGATATCCACTAAAATCACTTTTGGCTACAAAAAATAAGTACTCGGTTGCAGGTGCATGTAATACCCGGTCAATAGTTGCTGGTTGTGGTGTACAAATAGGTCCGGGTGGTAAACCAGTTCGTTGATAAGTATTATAAGGAGAGGGAAAGGTTAAATACTTTTCATAAATGCGGGTTAATGAAAAATCTTTTAAGGCATATTTGATGGTGGGACAAGCCTGCAGCGGCATTTTCTTTTGCAAGCGATTTAAGTATACACTGGCAATTAGCGATTGATCACTGGCGTAATTGGTCTCTTCTTCTACAATCGATGCAAGAATATATACCTGCTGAGTAGTGAGTCCCCATTTTTGAGCCAATTGTAACCGATCGTTTTGCAACCAAAACCGCTCACTACCTTCCCGTAATTTGGCAAGTATCATTGGGAGTGTGCTATTTCTGTAAAATTCATAGGTATCGGGAATAACGGAGGTAAAAAATGAGCTGCTATCTACCCCGAACGCATTTAATGAATCGTTGTTGGTAATAAAATCCATCACAGAAGCGGAGTCGGGAATAAATTGACGGCTAATGAGTCGGGCAAACTCTTCTTTCAACCGCATTTTGGTAATAATCAGTTTGGTTACTCCTTTCCGGCTATTTTTAAGCATGCGTGAAAACTGAAAGAGGGTGGTTCCTTTTTTTATAGTGTATTTGCCCGGTTGTACCGATTCCCAATCTCCATAAAAATTATAGAAAATAGTAAAGATTGCTGGGAATTGTAAGATTGATTCTTGATTTATCTCTTCTAATACTTTTTCTTTCGAAATGGGCTGTGAAAGTATAAATACTTTTTCCTTATCGGAAAAATTGGTAGCGGGTACTGTAAAAATATAGAACAACAGCCCTATTATAATCACTAGCAGCAACCCAAAAAAATTTCGAAAACCTTTCATGTGGTTAAAAGAATAAAAACCCCGTCTGCAAAACAGACAGGGTTAACAAGTTACGAAAGATTTGTTTATTTTCTGGGGGAATCCACCTTGGCTGGTGCAGCTGCGGGTGCAGTAGCTGGAGTAGTTGCAGGTGCAACTGGGGTTGTTTGGCCGGTAGGCACTTTTTGCAAAAGTGAATCTTTATCGGTTGTAGCTCCTCCCTTTAAAAACAAGGTAGAAAACATCGCCAGTACAGCAATAATGGCGGCAAATATCCAGGTTCCTTTTTCCAGGGTATCGGTTGTTTGCTTAACGCCCATAAACTGATTGCCAATTCCACCCACATTTCCAGATAAACCTCCCCCCTTTGGATTCTGTATCAGGATAATAAATGCCAACACAACGGAGGCCAAAACAATTAATACTAAAAATAAAATACTCATAATAACGCTTTAATTTGCTCGATTCGACCTGCAAAATAACTAGATTTTTCAGGAATTTGGAAACTTAATTTGGTAAATAATTGAATCGCTTGCTCCCGATGCCCCTGTCGGAGCAAAACTTCGGCCATTGCCTCGGTTACTACTTCCTCTTTACGAACGGAATGAGAAGCATCTTCTGATACCTTTTTCTCCATTTGACTCACTTCGGTAGATTTTTCTGACTGCTTCACCTGCCGAAGCCAGTCGGTAAAACTCAATAACTTATTGGTTAAGCCATCTTTGGGTGCCTGTTTTAGGTTCAATTTGATACCCTGAGAGGCAAAATAATCTACCGTATGCATGGGCTCTGCCTGCTGGTAATCTAATTTGTCTGTAGACTGCACCGGCTGTTGAAAAGAGCTCAATTGCGATTGCAATAGCTGGGTGAGTCTACCCGGAACCGGTTCCGATGCAGTTAGAAGGGGGCTTTCATCTGAAATTGGCATATTATCTGAAATACCCCCATCAATTTTCCTTAAAATCTCTTTTACAGCTTCTACCGTTGGGATAGTGAATGATTGTGAAGTTTCTGGCTCATCTGGTGGCGTAAAAGGAATAGCTACTAAGGGGGCCGGTGTATCTTCTGGTAACTCTGGGGAAATCGAAATAGCTGGTGTGGCTGTTTGTACCGGCATAAATACGGTGGATACCGGTTGTTCGTTATTCGATTGGATGGCTTCTTCTAATTGAAATGCCCACCAACGGGGATTGCTGTAAAAAAGGGTGGCTCGGGCAGATTGTTC
>JBIINW010000083.1:0-11501 GCA_044337245.1 Sediminibacterium sp.
TAACGACCTGGTTATCAAGGGAAGTTTGGCAGATTATAGTGCTGTTCGGGGATGTATGGTAATTAAGCCATACGGCTTCGCTCTTTGGGAGAATATGCGGGATGTGCTGGACAAAAAATTCAAGGATACCGGACACCAAAACGCTTATTTTCCTTTGTTTGTGCCAAAAAGTTTATTTGAAGCAGAAGAAAAGAATGCCGAAGGTTTTGCCAAAGAATGTGCGGTGGTTACCCATTATCGGTTGAAATCCGATCCATCTGCCCCCGGGAAATTGATGGTAGACCCTGATGCAAAACTAGAAGAGGAACTGGTGGTGAGGCCAACCAGCGAAGCCATTATCTGGAACACATATAAAGGCTGGATACAATCTTATCGCGATTTGCCCATATTAGTAAATCAGTGGGCCAATGTGGTGCGATGGGAAATGCGTACCCGATTGTTTTTGCGTACGGCCGAATTTTTATGGCAAGAAGGGCATACTGCTCATGCTACCAAGGCAGAAGCCATTACGGAAACTACCAAAATGCTGGATGTATATGCCGATTTTGTAGAGAACTGGATGGCACTGCCAGTTATTAAGGGAGTGAAAACGCCGAATGAAAGATTTGCGGGTGCAGAAGATACGTATTGCATTGAGGCGTTGATGCAAGATGGGAAGGCATTACAGGCCGGCACTTCGCATTTTTTAGGTCAAAACTTTGCCAAAGCTTTTGATGTAAAATTCAGCGACCGCGATAATAAACTTGAGTATGTGTGGGCAACGAGTTGGGGAGTAAGTACCCGATTAATTGGCGCCCTAGTAATGGCACATAGTGATGATGAGGGATTGGTAATGCCTCCGCGCATTGCGCCAATTCAAGTGGTGATTGTTCCCATTTTTAAGGGCCCCGAACAAAAAGCGCAGTTAGATGAAGCGATTCATCCCATTATTCAATCATTACAATCACTCAATATTTCTGTTAAATATGATGATACGGATTATGCGCGTCCGGGATGGAAATTTGCTGAGTACGAATTGAAAGGCGTTCCGGTTCGGCTGGCAATTGGCGCCAGAGATTTAGAAAATAATGTGGTAGAAGTAGCCCGAAGAGATACCCGTGAAAAAGCTACCGTACCCTTAGCAGGCATTGCAGAACATATTCAGCAATTGTTAGCAGACATTCAGCAGAACCTCTATAACCGGGCACTTAAGTTCAGAAGCGAACATACCACCCACGCGAATACTTGGGATGAGTTTATGCAATTGCTCGATAATAAAGGTGGATTTGTAATGGCCCATTGGGATGGTACATCCGAAACCGAAGATAAAATTAAGGAATTGAGTAAGGCAACCATTCGATGTATTCCCCTGAACAATCCTCAGGAGGCGGGCACCTGTATTTTATCGGGTAAACCCTCAGTTGAGCGCGTGATGTTCGCCCGTGCCTATTAATTTTTCAGGTACACTTATTGCGCACTTATTTATTTGCCATGAAACAAAAAGAAGTTCCTGCATACCTTACTCCTTATTTAACCGGCAAAGTGATTTTGTTAGATAAGCCGATGGGGTGGACTTCCTTCGACGTGGTTAGAAAGGTTAGGAATTTTACTCGTGTGAGAAAAGTGGGTCATGCTGGCACACTCGATCCACTGGCAACCGGGTTACTGATTGTGTGCACAGGAAAATTTACCAAGGAGATTAACCGGTACATGGGGATGGAGAAAGAATATGTTGCCACTTTTACTGTTGGAGCTACAACGCCCACCTACGATTTAGAGAGTGAGCCAACTAATTTTACCCCTTTCGAACAACTTACCTCAGCCACTATCCAGTCTGCAGTAGATCAATTAACCGGAGCAATATGGCAGGTGCCACCACAACATTCTGCCATTAAAAAAGACGGTAAACCCGTATATCTCTCAGCCCGAAAAGGTATAGAAGTAAAGCTAGAACCCCGCCCGGTAATCATTTATTCTTTTGAAATAACCAAAATTGATTTGCCACTATTGCATTGCAAAATTGTATGCTCTACCGGTACTTATATTAGAAGTTTAGCCCATGATTTGGGACAATTATTACAAACCGGTGCTTACATGAGTAGTTTGCGCAGAACCCGTATTGGAGAATTTCGGGTAGCAGATGCACTTTCACCCGATCAATTACAACAACAGATTATAGCATCTGCTGGAAACTTAGAAGGGAAGTCCGATACCCAGTTGTAATGCAAAATTATCAACCTGCAATCCGTTGGCTCTGGTTTCTTTAAATGCAAAACTATTCATCCAGCCATTGTTATATTGACGGGCCGGATCTTTTACTTTATAGGCAGCATCCAACCGTATTAAGAAAAAGGAAAAGTCAAATCGGATGCCTGTTCCCATGGCAATTGCCAAATCTTTGCCTAAACGCTTTAATGAAAATTGCGCTTCCGGATCACCAGGAATGGGTTTTACACTCCAGATGTTTCCAATATCGGCAAATAGGGCTGATTCAATTTTAAAACTACCTATAGACGCCAACCGGAAACGGTATTCAATATTCGCTTCCAACTGCATATCACCAAAACGGTCTCGATAAGATGAAGTAGAGATGGTATCACTTTGTATAGAGCTTCCCAATCCAACTTGTCTTAACCGCCAGGCACGCATACTGTTAGGGCCACCTGCAAAAAACTGTTTGAAAAAGGGCAAAGTATTTCCTATCAGCGAATCGGTTCCATAATTATATCCAACACCTGCAAAAGCCCGCATAGCCAGTGCATTTTTCCCTTTATTATATTTAGTAGTTTGGCGATATTCGGCTTCACTTTTTACAAACCGATAAATTTGGCTCGATCGGGCATCGAACAATGCAAATAAGCTACCCGACTCTTCAAATCCGAGTCGGATAAAATGACTCCTGTCGGGATTTTTAGCTGATATAATATTCTTGAAAAAAGATAGGGTTTGTCCAATAACTCTTCCCTCATTAAAAGAGGTTTGCAGAAATGGATTGGAAAGTATCAGACTGTCTAATTTAGAAAATCGCTCAATGGTATATAACTCTACATTGATGGGTTTATACAACCACGTAACATTTTTCTTTTTCCACTCATATCCCCAACTTGATACTAAGGAGCGCAGCAGATAATAATCCCGGCGATCAACATACGATCCGGTTACATTTAGCAAAGTTCTTTTATCATCTACATTCTGAAGTGGTTTCCAACTTTTTACTGGTAAAATCAGGCGGGGAAAAGCATAGGTTTGTCCTAAGCTGATATGAAAAGTTTGTATGAGTGGGCCACTATTTTGGTTCAATATATTCAGTTCTACCCCGGTTCTAAAAGAGGTAAGCGACTGAATGGATCTTTTCCAAACATTTCGGTTGGTGTAGCTGAGATTGGTTGATATGCCCCAAAGATTTCCCGATCCGATATCTGTGGTATTCCTACTTCCTTCTAGGTCGATGGAGTAACTTTGTTTGATGGCAGGTACCAGAAAAAAGTGAAAATCGAGCGTGTCTTTATCCCGAATAAATATTTTCGCATCAGCCGATTGCCAGGCACCCATTCTGCCGAAGGTATTCAGGGTTTTGAAAAACTTTTTTTCATTGTATAAATCACCCCGGTTAATAAAAGTATTTTCCCGTAGGGGATTATCTATAAATAGTCCCTTTTGGTAACGCATCACGGTGTTTTTCCGAATCGTTTCGGTAAAGTTTTTTGAAAAGGGAAGACTGTCGGTGAAATCTGTAATGCGGGTTTCGGGATAGTAATAAATTTTTCCTATTTTATAGGGTATAATTGCTGAAGAATCTATATTGATTCTTCTTTCCATGGCTACCGGCCAGCTAGAACTTTTCTCACGACTTCCTCGAGCAATGGCCATCAGTTCTGTTTGCTGAAGTGGGTCGAGCGTTAGGGTAAACAGGCGTTTATCTAAACTATCTACATGCGCAAAAATATGTTCCCTGGTGAATTGGAAATAACCGTTTTGGCGATAGAGATTTACCAGTCGATCTAGTTCATTACTAATAGCTCCTTTGGTATAAGGATCACCAAGTTTGATCTGAGAATTTTTTTTGTCTTCCTCAGTTAATTTTTGCAGGGTACTGTCTTTTAACACATAACTGATCGAATCGAAAGTGATATTATTACCCAAGTTGATGTTGAGGGCAATTTTTTTTCTTTCTTGGTTTTTTATAAATTCGGTAG
The DNA here is from genome assembly GCA_044337245.1 of Sediminibacterium sp. Classification (GTDB taxonomy): domain Bacteria; phylum Bacteroidota; class Bacteroidia; order Chitinophagales; family Chitinophagaceae; genus Sediminibacterium. Next base: position 4,176 of record JBIINW010000083.1, read on the forward strand.
CGATTTCAGGGATAAAAGTAGCAGAATAGTAACCCTGCGAATACAGGTATTCATTCATATACTGCATGCTTCTTACCAGATTGGCGGTATCGTAGGCGGCGGGGTTTTTGATTACCGTTCTTACCCCTAACTGGGATACTTTTTTTACCCGAATGCTATCGTCCCAATAATTCCCCAATTCGTTGGTTAAGCGAATTTTCTCATCTTTGGTTATATTGCCGGTAATGTTGAGCTTCGTGTCGTACACAAAGGGCTTGTTAAGGGGGGGATTGGTAATGGAGGTACGTTTTTCAACACTGCAGGAACTAACCAACATCAGTATTGCCGCAACCAATATATAATTATACAATTTACCCATTCAATATACTTACATGATTAGTAAGCGTGAGGTCAAATATATTCAAAGTTTGTGCCACAAAAAACAAAGGGTGGCAGATAGACTCTTTATTGTGGAAGGAGAGAAGGCAGTTGAGGAGTTATTGCAAAGCCATTGGGCAGTTAAGCAAATTTATGCTACGGCAAGTTGGAAGGCCGATCATGAAGGGATATCAGCTTTGGTGGAAGTGGCTACCATAGAGCAAATACAGCAAATGAGTGGGTTGATTACGGCGCGGAATGTGCTAGCATTGGTTCAAATGCCGCCCGATCCGGAGCCAATAACAGCACCTGCAGGTTTAACCTTGGTACTAGACACTATTCAGGATCCCGGAAATATGGGTACTTTACTTCGTATTGCCGATTGGTTTGGAATTAAACAAATAATCGCGAGTGATTCGAGTGCCGATTGCTATAATCCTAAAGTGGTTCAGGCAAGTATGGGCAGCTTTTTACGGGTAACTGTTCACTATACCCACCTGGGGCAGTGGTTGCAAAGCTATCCCCATCCAATTATGGGGGCCATGATGGAGGGAATGAGTATTTACGATGTAAAATCAGTTTTACCGGCTGCCCTGCTTATTGGGAATGAGGGAAAAGGGATTTCGGAGGCGCTGCTACCCTTGATTTCTACTTCCCTACATATTCCCCGATTAGGGGGTGCCGAATCGTTGAATGCGGCTGTAGCAACCGGTATTCTATTATCCTACCTTACGCGGGTTTAGGGGAACAGGAAATGAACAAAATGGTATTGAAAATGATTAGGAAGCGATGCGGGCTAGTTCCGCCTCTTCCATAGCTTGTCTTCTTCTTTCTATCTCCAGCTGATTGGGGAATGAAGGAAGGGGGTCAGATGGTTGAGAAGGTATTCTTTCCGAAACAGCAACAGGCATTGTTTCTGCCACAGCAGCTACTGCAGGCGTGTCAACCACTTCTTCCTCTACAGATTCTTCTACACTAACCCATGTTGCATACCGAACTGGTTCACCCAGGGTAAATCCCGTAACCAGCAGTGCCATTGCCGGCAAAAAGAAAGCGAGTAAAAACTGATCTTGTTGCCATTTTTTTTCTTGGATAGACAATCGGGCAATCCACACCAATGCCGCTAAACGGATGGCAATTCCTCCAGCAATCAAAGAGGCAAAGAGTTCGGTTTTACCGTCGTATAAAATGTGATCCTTAATACTGAAATAAATAAATAAAATGGGGGCAACCAATAAAACGATGCCAGCATACAGCAACTCACTGTTTTGCTCGGTCATATACCGCAATCGTTCCCGATGAAAAAAAGGACGGGTTACAGGTATAATTTTTTTGCTTTCTCGAATAGGAGGGATACCAATACTGAGCAGCGTATACTTTCCCAATACCTTCACCGATAAATGGGAAGGAAAGCTATACGATGAGGAACGTAAAGGGTTTGACTGGCTCATACAATTAGAATGGGGCATAGGTTACCCTAAGCCGGGCACAAATTAACAATAAATTAAAGGAAATAGCAGCTAATGGGCATTTATTTACCACCAATTAGGGTTGATAACATGTGCATAAAAAAATATGAGATAAGTAATTCATTGCCAGTGCTTTTTACCGCAGCTGCACATAGCGAATAGGTTGGTTAGAGCGGATGATGTAGGTGGGCAGCAGCAAACAAAGAAAGCAAAGTACGAAAGCAACAGCCACCACCAGGGCTACCTGCCAGCCTATGATATACACCGGTGCCTGTGAAACGTAGTAGGAAGCTTCATCGAGTTTGATAAATCCTGTTGTAATTTGAAGCCAGCTGATGGCCAATCCTGCAGCACATCCCAATCCAATACCTGCCAGGGCAATCCAAAGGGCTTGAAACAAAAAAATCATCCGGATGGTATTATTGGGGGCTCCCATAGTTTGCAGAATACCCACCATTTTAGTTCGTTCTAAAATAAGAACCAATAGACAGGTAGCCAGGTTAATGATAGCAACCAAACCCAGTATCGTGAACAATACATTCCGGTTGAGGTTTTGGATAGTAAGCCAGTCAAATATATTCGGAAAAATCTCTTCAATGGTACTGCTACCCATTTGCATGGGAAGGCGATCCGCCAGGGCAGATTGGATGCTGTTTAGCTTTGCATAATCTTGCACAAAAACCTCATAACCCCCAATTTGCCGGGGCCCCCAATCGTTTACCCGCTGCAACAATTGCAAGTCGCCAATTACAAACAATTGGTCGTATTCGGCGATGGATGTTTTGTATAACCCGGCCACCCGCAGTTTCCGGTAAGTGCGGGTACCCTCCAGGGAGGCAATAAAATATAGGGTAATGGTATCATTCACCTTAATATTCAAAGTTTTTGCCTGATCGGCCGAAACTAGCACGTCGTGACTATAACTGCTGTCGTTAAATTGTATCCAGCTGCCACTTACCATAAATGGCCGAAAAGGAACGGAATCATAGGATTTGCTGATTCCTTTTAATAAAACACCCTCAATTTCTTTTTGGTGTTCCATAACGGCCGACTTGGTGGCGTAGGGCTGTATCTTTTGGATGCCCGGCATAGAACGGATTGTCTGTTCTAGCGAGTCGTTTTGGTTCATCGGAAGTTCTTCCGCAACAATGGATTTGCCGGGAATATATTGCTGCACGCGGATATGCCCCCAAAAGCTGAACACTTTTCCAGAAACCTCTCTTTGAAAGCCATTCACAAAAGAAAGCGTAACAATCAATGCCATAACACTGATAGCGGTTGCCACAATCGACAAGCGAATGATGAAGGCCGAAAAGGAGCGGCTGCTGTTGAATGCCAGTTTACGGGCTATGTTAAATGCCAGCTTCAAATAAGTAAGTTATGTTGTAAAACTACGCAGCCCCCTGCTATCACCCAAAACCATTTCCGAATAATGTAGTAAGTTTAACGGGTAATTTCGCCTATGAAAGCTGGTTTATTACTGATAACTTCTTGTTGCATAACCATAACCTTGCTTGCACAGCGCCAGCCGGATAAAATTTTCCGTGAGGGAATTGGCAGTGTTTCTTTTTTCCGACAGGGCAATCAGCAAGCAGCCCCCATTATGGAATTGGGTTCAGGAGAGCAATTCGAATTGCATTTTGATGATCTGGGGAAACAACCCAGGAATTTTTATTATTCCTATCAGTTATGTAATGCCGATTGGTCGCCGGCCGATGTAATTGTATTCGATTATATTAAGGGGTTTACCCAAAATCGAATTTTACAATATCGTTTTTCATCCAATACCCAAACACCTTATATTCACTACCAGGTTACCCTTCCGGAACGCAGTTGTGTTCCCATAAAAAGTGGTAATTATCTGCTGAAAGTATACCTAGATGCAGATACCAACCAGGTTGCATTTACCCGGCGAATGATGGTTGTAAATAAACAAGTTCCTATACTGGCATCTGCAACGCAACCCTTCGATCCTTCCTTGCAAATGACCCATCAAAAAATACCGGTTAGCATTCAGGTGAAAGCTATTCCCATGTTTATGCAACAACTAGGTAAGTTGGTGATTCTGCAAAACAATCGATGGGAAACAGCCCATATCCCTACTCAGCCCTTGATTATCCGGGGAGATCTGATAGAATTCAACTCAGAATTAGAAGCCGTATTTCCTGCAGGAAAAGAATACCGATGGGTTGATGTACGGAGTATCCGGTTTTTATCAGACCGCATCGACCGAATCGATCCTACCACACAGCCCCCTCAACTATTTTTAAAGCCGGATGCAGACCGATCAAAAACGCGCTATGTGTATTATCCCGATTTAAATGGGCGATTCGAAATCAGCAATACCGACGTGGCCAATCCCTGGTGGCAGGGAGAGTATGTAAATGTGCATTTTACTTATGTGCCAGCCAATAAGCAACCTTTTGCGGGAAAGGAAGTATTCGTATGGGGAGATTGCACGCAACTACTTCCACCCGAGAAAACCCGTATGGACTGGAATGGAGAAAAGGGGGTATACGAAAAAACCATCCTGTTAAAACAGGGTTATTATAGTTACCAATACCTTACCCGAGATATCCGCTCACCCAATGAACTTCTGGCTCCAACTTTTACGGAGGGTAATTATTTTGAAGCAGAAAATGAGTACCTGATTTTGTATTATTACCGCTCTTTTAGTAGCAGGTACGACGAACTGCTGGGAATTCAGCGGGTGCAGGCAGGTGCCAATATCATTCGATAATTGTAAGTGGTTTGCCGGATTGCTTCTATCAATTTAGAATAATTCATTACCTTTGCAGTGGCAGGTCTTACACGGCCAGCTCCTGCTGAACCTCCCCAGGGCAGGAATGCAGCAAGGATAGGCGGTTGTAGCGGTGCGATGTGAGTAGCCTGCCATTTTTTTATTATTTTTTGGCCCCGGCCATTGTAAATATTCGTGCATGAAATTTTTTGTAGATACAGCCAACCTGGCCCAGATTAAAGAAGCCCATGATTTAGGAATCTTAGATGGGGTTACTACCAATCCTTCTCTTATGGCAAAAGAAGGCATTAAAGGGGAAGCTGCCATCAATCAGCACTACAAAACCATTTGCGAAATGGTAGACGGAGATATCAGTGCTGAAGTTTTATCTACTGATTTTGAGTCCATTATCAAAGAAGGCCAGCAACTTGCTGCTCTTCACCCCAATATTGTGGTAAAAGTGCCCATGATTAAAGACGGTATCAAAGCCATTAAATGGTTCACCGATCATAAAATTCGTACCAACTGCACCCTGATATTTTCTGCGGGACAAGCCATATTAGCTGCAAAAGCAGGGGCTACCTATGTTTCGCCTTTTATCGGTCGTATAGACGATAGCAGTTGGGATGGCATGGAACTGATTGCCCAGATGCGTCAGATTTTTGATGTACAAGGCTTTTCAACTGAGATTTTAGCAGCTTCCATCCGCAGTGGTTTGCATATTGTAAAAGCTGCCGAATTGGGCGCAGATGTTTGTACTTGCCCGCTCGATTCCATCCTTGCCCTTCTTAAACATCCCTTAACCGATATCGGGTTAGCGAAGTTTTTAGAGGATGCCAAGAAAATGTAATCCTACAAAGCAATTACCCGCTTTTCAGCAGAACTTTCTAATGCAGCGGTAATTATTTTCATTACCCGTATCCCATCATCGGCTGTTACATGAATTGGTACTCCGCTTCGGATATGCTGATAGATGCCTTCATAATATTGAGCATAATCCCCTTTTTCGGTAGGCACCTGTTCGCGAACGATTTTCCCATCTATTTCGGTATGTAATAAACCTCTTTCCGATTCAGGTTCAATTCCCCAATCTGGACTGTTTGCTGGAATATTGGCTAACAAAGAATTTTCCTGAATATCCGCTCGTGATTTATGGAAGCTTCCATTTCTTCCAAATAGGGTGAATGCAGCGATAGGTTCCCGATAGAAATATCCCGATTTTAGTCGAACCCGCAGGGTAGGGTAGTAGAGTAAAATTTCGAAGTAATCATCCACCTGCGAACCGGATCGGGTTACCCGTACATCCGCAAAAACCGCTTCGGGAATGCCAAAAGATAACAGAGCCTGATCTATTAAGTGCGGCCCTAGATCGTACACCACTCCGGCACCCAATACGGGGGTTTCTTTATGCATTTTAGGGCTTAATTCTTGCTTATACCGGTCGTAGTGAAATTCGGCTTCCAATACCTCACCCAGCACTCCAGATTGCAGTATCCTACGAACCGTTAAAAAATCACTGTCCCATCGTCTGTTCTGAAATACAGAGAGGCACCGGTTTTTTTCGGCTGCAATATTTTTTAATTCGATGGCTTCTGCAACGGTGGTGGTAAACGCCTTTTCAACTACGGCATGTTTGCCGGCGAGCAATACCTGCTTCGCATATTCGAAATGGGTAGCCGTTGGGGTATTTACCACTACGAGTTCAATGGTAGGATTGTTGAGTATCTCCTCGATTGTAGATACGGAACGAATAGTGGGATAAAATTTGCCGGCAACTGATTGGGATCTTTCCCATACAGCGGTTAATGAAAATCCGGGATGGGCATGTAAAAACGGGGCTTGGAATAATTTGCCCGACATACCAAATGAAAGTAAGGCAGTGGAAATGGGTTTCATCAGCTAACGATTGTGTTCAATGATAGATACAGCATTCTAAAATTACTTAAACACCTCCAACAATTTGTATCAAATTGATGAATTCTACCTGCTTTCGCTTTTCTAAAATCGGGTATAAGTTTCTAATGATATATATTTGTATAAACGATACTAGCATGTTTAAGCAGGATTTTGTGCATGTGGAAACCCCTGAACCACATAGAGGGAGAACCCGGGAAATGTTGAAGCAGCATCCAGAAATGCGAAAGTTGATTGGGAAAAATCCCTATTCATTTCTTGCTATTTTGGGGGTGGTAGGGTTTCAGGTTGGCATGGCTGTTTTACTTTCTGGCCAATCTTGGTGGTGGGTATTTATTGCGGCTTATTTGTTGGGAGCATTTGCCGATCATGCCCTTTTTGTGCTGATACATGAGTGTGCGCATAAATTAATATTCAAAAATCGGTCGGCCAATAAAATTGCGGGTATTATTGCCAATATTCCCCTTATTTTTCCCAGTTCCATATCATTTGAAACCTATCACCTGAAGCATCATTCTTTTCAGGGGGTGCATGAATTAGATGGCGACTTACCCAATTATTGGGAAGCCAAATTAATCAATAACTATTTTATTGGTAAAGTTATCTGGTTGCTTTTTTATCCCATATTTCAGGTATTTCGTTTAACTAGGCTTCGCGAAATCAGTCCATTCGATAAATGGGTTGCCCTCAACTGGTTAGTACAAATTGTTTCTATTTCTGCGATTGCCTATTTCTTGGGTGCACAATCTTTGGTGTATATGATGGCCAGTTTCTTTTTCTCTGTTGGATTACATCCATTAGGTGCCCGATGGATTCAAGAACATTATTTAACTCGTGGCGAGCAGG
>JBIINW010000084.1:0-11471 GCA_044337245.1 Sediminibacterium sp.
ATAATTTATGCAAAAAAAAGAAAACAAAAGAAAATTGTTGATAGACATTCCTTCCTGACTACGGATCAGAAGGTTTTAGGTTTGAATCCTAACGCGGTCACTAAAGTAAAACCCCAATTTAATAGTTGGGGTTTCTTTTTAATTTTCACAATTGAAAAGCATACACTCCCTGAGCTGGAGTAAGTAAATTTGAATCATTCGATGTGAAAACAACAATCAATAGGTTCGATAAATACAACCTTAAATTATACAATTGAGGGGGGAAATTAATTTTCAATAATTGTAAACTAAAGTTTCAAGCCCTTAGTAATATTATTGATTTTAACATTAGATAGGTCAGCACCTGCGATGTTAGCACGAGATAGGTCTGCACCGGATAGATTGGCACCAGTTAGATTGGCACCAGATAAATTCGCACCCGATAGGTTTGCACCATAAAGGTTGGCTTCCGTTAGGTCTGCACGGGTTAGGTTTGCTTCAGATAGGTTAGCAGTAAATAGGGCAGCGCGGGATAGGTTGGCACCCGATAGATTGGCACGGGATAGATTTGCACCTGATACGTTTGCGCCGGATAGGTTAGCCTCTGATAGGTTGGCACGAGATAAAAAGGTACCAGATAGATTAGCTTCAGCTAGGTTAGCATTAAATAAGTCAACACGGCTTAGATTCGCACCCGATAGGTCGGCTTCAGAAAGGTCAACACGGGGCAGGTCAGCTTCAGAAAGGTCAACTTCAGATAAGTTAGCACGAGATAGGTCAGCACCAGATAAGTTAGCACTTACAAGATTCAATCGGGATAAATCAACTCCTGTAAAATTTACCCCTTGCAAAACAATTTTGGAACCTTCTATTCTAATGGCTGTAAGCTTTATTATATCAGCCCTAGTTAAATCTGCCATATCAATTTTTTATTGAAATTAAAAAACTTTTAATATGTTTTATTCTTTAAGGAGTAGATTCGCTCAATGGCTTGGGTAATGGTTGCTGTATTCATGAATTTGTAAATATATAATAATCTATTTCGAAACAAACATACATAATTGCACAAATTAACAATAAATTAGTGAATAACTTAAAAAGCTTGTAAAAGCTTAATAACAAGGGACTTCAGTTGTAGATTTCTAGTTTTCACCCTGTTTGTTATTGGCTTCTACTATTTGTATAAATCAGAAGGTTTTAGGTTGGAATACTACCTCATAACAATGAAAATCAATTGGTTACAGCAATATGGGCCTTTTTTCTCCCCTAATTATTTTATTATTCAGCGTTTCATTATTGCGTTATTGATACTATATCGCCCGAACCTACGGTTCTCTTTTTGTTTTTCTGATCTCTGTAAACGGATTAAAATCCTTTGTTTTAATATGTTTGGAGGCTACGCCTCTTTGTTGCCTACAGGAATTAGGCCAGGAAAAACCAACTAGGTCGATACAAAACACTGTATACACCTGACCCAGATTGCCAATTATCGAATTTAAAATTATTTAACATATAATAAGCAGCAAAATGTAAGGCTGATGTATCATGCGTTATTGAAAAACGCTGTTATATGAGAAGTAACTTTTTTCGGCTATCGGTGCTGCTTGTATTGATCGGTTCCACACAAGTTTCCTGCATAAAAGACAAGGTGACCGAGCGATACACCTATTTCCGACCTGTATACTCCATTAAGGCTAACGTAAAAGCTGCTATTGGAAGTTCACCAGCCACCAGCATTATTAATCCTGGAAAGATCTTCGTAAAAGGAAACTATGTATTTCTAAACGAGATCGATCGTGGAATCCATGTGATTGATTTTTCCAACCCAGCAAATCCTAGAAACCTGGCATTCATAAATATTCCTGGCTGCGTTGATATGGCAGTGCGTGCTAATTATCTATATGCCGATTTGTATACTGATCTGGTAACCCTCGACATAACTGACCCGCTAAATGTAAAAGTTCAGCAATACCAGGAGTCAGTTTTTCCACATCGTATCTATATAAATGGATTTATGGCTGATACTACCAAGTTTATTACCAGCTGGATCAGGGTAGACACTGTATTGAAAAAAGACCATATTCCGGAGGGATTCCCCATACTATTGGGGCCGATGTCTATGGAAATCAGTGCATCTGCTATGAATGGGATAGGTGGATCGATGGCGAGATTCGGATTGCTAGACGACAGGATGTATACAGTGAGTAATTGGGATTTGAAAATATTCAATACTTCCAATCCTGCAGCTCCGAATTTTATTACAACCATTAAACTTAACAGAGGTGATATTGAAACTATTTTTCCTTATCAGAAAAATTTATTCATTGGAACCGAGTCTGCTATGATGATTTTTAATGCAACCGATAAAGATAATCCGACCTATTTAAGTACTTTTTCACATGCCCGTGCATGCGATCCCGTTATCGCCGATCAATCTTTCGCCTATGTTACATTAAGGAGTAATAATTTTTGCCGGGGTTTTGTTAATCAGTTAGATGTAGTAAATGTTTCGCAGCTCCTTTCCCCCCGACTTGTTAAAACCTATTTGCTTACACAACCTGCCGGTTTGTCGAAAGATCAGAATTGGTTGTTTATTTGTGATGGAAGCGACGGTTTGAAAATATTTGATGCCACTCGTGCTGATGATATTCAACTGCTGAAAACTATTCCACTTAAAAAAACATATGATGTAATTACAATTAATGGTATTGCAATAACAGTGGCTGAAGATGGCATTTATTTCATCGATTATCGCAACCCAAATCAGGCATTCATAACCGGTAAAATCACTATTAACAAAAGTTGATATGATTCGGAAATTATTGATGGCTGGTTGTTTGCTTCTACTATTTTTCAAATCAGATGGTCAGGCAAGTTTCAATTTGAAGAAACTCAAGTATGAATTCAATTCTACTTTATCTGCGTCTTTAAGCATGGGTGCTTTTCGGTTTTCGGGGGCTGCCGGATATTGGTTTAACAGCCGCCAAGCCTTGTATCTGGCATCCGGTATCGATTTTTATCCCGCTTGGTCAGTTCCTCTGTATGTAGAATACCGGCACAAGATCACACAGCGACCCGGATACTTTTTTTTGTTTGCTGGGGGAGGAATCAATTTCACCACACCCAGCAGCTTTAACAGGGAAGATGCAATCAGTCCGGATGATGTTGAGCCGGTAGAATTCCATAACGGCTGGTATGCACATTATGGTATAGGAAAGTATTTTATCAAAAAGCCAAAGAAAAAAGTATATAGGCCACAGAATGACGTGATAATCATGCTCGGAAATAGTATGAAAACTTATGGCAATTCTGTTTTGCAGCGAGTTCCGATGGGATCAGTTTTTGTCAATGAAAAAAAGACAGCTCAGTTCATTTCCGGAAGGATTGATTTTTCAATTATTCTACCACTTTTTGAGTGATATAAGCAACAGGATTTGAATTAAATAGATCCACAAAAGAATCATCGCCTACTTTTTCTAAACTCTCAGACTCTATCTGTATTCTGTAATAGGAAGTTGCATTAAACCCCTCCTACCCTTGTAAGTCTAACTAGAAACTTTACCTATGAAAAAATCCTCCCTTCCCTGCCTATTCCTTTGCTTACTGCTATTTTCCTGTACCAAATCTTCCGATCCCCTTCCAGCTCCTACTACCTCCTACTTCCCCCCCATTACCGGATCTACTTGGGAAACAGTAACCCCGGCCTCCCTTAACTGGAATGCCGCGGCCTTGCAAGATTTGAAATCTTACTTGCAGCAAAAAGGTACCAAGGCATTTATCATCCTCGTTAATGGAAGAATCGTAGTAGAAGAGTATATGAATGGTCATACCCCAACTGCAAACTGGCCCTGGAACAGCGCAGGTAAAACCTTGGTGACTGCAACCGTAGGTATAGCCCAGCAACAGGGGTTCATGAATATTCAAGAACGGGTATCTCAATACCTAGGTGCAGGATGGACTAGCGCACCCACTTTAAAAGAAAACCTGATTAATTCTCGCCATTTGCTCACCATGACTTCTGGCCTAAACGATGCCAATGAGCTGGTTACCCCTAATAATCTATCTTATCTGGCAGATGCAGGTACCCGATGGTCGTACCATAACGTGTTTCAAAAACTCATGGACGTTGTTTCAGCATCAACCGGGAAAGAATTTAGTTCTTATTTTGCCACCCAACTCCGCAATAAAATTGGTATGGAAGGTGAATGGAATTATGGTCTGATTTTTAAAATATATTACAGCAATGCCCGCAGTATGGCGAGATTCGGGCTGCTTGCCCTTAACCAGGGCAACTGGAACGGTGAGGCAATTATCAATGCAAATTACTTTAAAGAAAGCACCACCACCTCCCAATTACTTAACCCATCTTATGGGTACATGTGGTGGCTGAATGGTAAAAACAGTGCTATGTTACCCGGTAGTCAAGTGGTTTTTCCTGGCCCCCTCGTTCCTACTGCACCTGCCGATATGTATGCTGCCTTGGGTAAAGATGACCAGAAAATTTATGTGGTACCCTCCAAAAAAATGGTCGTTATACGCATGGGTGATCCAGCAGATCAAAGTTTTAGTTTGGCCCTATCGGGATTTGATAATACTTTATGGACTAAGATTAATGAAGTGATACGGTAATACTAAATTTCAATTAAACATTTCAATTTTCTAGTATTCCCGAATACACTTTCTCCCTTGGTATTTGCATTTTTTTACTAAAAATACTTTGCATTTTGCATGCAGAATTTGACCTAACCACTTTGTTGTCAGCGATTTTCGGTTGTGAAAAGCAGTTAAATATCTGATTATCAACCTATATTTTGTGGGTAGTCTAAATAGGATTTCAATAATCATGGCCTCCAATTTATCAGTAAGCCATTTTTATTTATGCAAACGATGGCAATTTTTCTGATATAGTATTAAACACTGAATCAACCGAGGATTTTAATGTTTATTTCTACTAATTGCATCAATTAGTTTAGAGTTATAAATGGGACAGGGCGATTTTGCCAATGGAAAATTGAACTACTTTTTTATGTATGTAAGTAAAGCATTTATGCATGTGTTTATTTATATATATAACTCAACTTGTGTTAATCTTCGACATTTTTTTCAGTAGATTTCTTAGACAAAACAAAAAATATCTTTGTTTATTAACTTTTTATTATCAAATTGCGCTCATAAAACTACTGAAAATGAGAAAACTCCTAATGACTTTCATTGGGTTACTTGTTGCGGCAACTTTTCTAGTCGCACAAACAAGGGTCATCACCGGTAAGGTGCTTGATGAAAAAGGTGCCCCCATCACCAATGCTTCTGTACTTGTTAAAGGAACAACTTTTGGAACTACTACAAAAGAGGATGGTTCTTTTTCACTTACTGTACCTGCTAATTCAAAAGAACTGGTGATTTCATCGGTGAACTTTGTAAAACAGGAAATTAAAATCACTTCATCCAACACGTATGCTACCCGTTTAAAAGCGACTAGTGATGATTTGGAAGAAGTTGTGGTTACAGGTTACCAGCAAACCAAAAAGAGAGAGGTGAATTCTGCTGTTAGTACCATTTCGGGGAAACAGATTCAGAACATCCCAGTAACATCTGTTGACCGTTTGTTGCAGGGACGAGCTGCTGGTGTGCAAGTTAATGCTAACAACGGTATTCCTGGAGGAGCGATCAACATTCTCATACGTGGTGCTGGTTCAATTAATGCCGGTAATCAGCCATTGTTTATTGTGGATGGTATTCAAATCAATGGAACTACCACCAACATCCTTACTCAAACCAACCCTATTGCGTTTCTGAGTCCGAACGACATCGAGTCATTCGAGATTTTAAAAGATGCCGCCGCAACCTCCATTTATGGTGCACGCGGAGGTAATGGTGTGGTTTTGATTACCACCAAAAAAGGAAAGGCAGGCAAGAATGAAGTGAATTTCAATGTACAGTTTGGTTCTACTCAGCCCCTCAAATACTTTGATATTATGAATATCTCAGAAATTGCGCAAACGAGAATCGAAGCTGTACAAAATGCCAACCCTCGTGCTTCCGCTGCTGCTGTTCGTGCGAATGCCTTAGCCGGTTTGGGGATTGCAACTTCGGCAACCGATGCTGATATTGCTAACCTTAGAAATTACGACTGGCAGCAGGAAGGTCTCCGCAATGGAAGCCTCCAGCAGTTTGAGGCCTCATTGCGTGGCGGTAACGAAAAAACAACTTATTATATTTCCGGATCTTACAACAATACGGATGCTATTATCTTTCCAGTGAATTTTAAGCGCGGTACTTTGCTTACTTCATTAACTCATAAAGTGAGCAAGAAAGTAAGCGTTGAAACTAGCGTAAGCTTGAGTACTATTCGCCAGAATGCTCCTTTCGGTGGTGCAGGTGGAGGTGCCTTTTTAGGTAATATTGCTTTTGCTGGTGCAACTATTTTGCCACATAACCCTATTCGTAATGCTGATGGAAGTTGGTATGGTTTACCCGGTTCTGGTCAGGCTGTTGCCGGTATCCTAAGTTTCAACCCTATGGCTGTTAATGCGCTAAATACTAGTAAGCAAGTGACTAACCAGATGGTAGGTAGCTTTACCCTAAACTACGACATTCTTAAAGGGCTTCGCTATACCGGTAAAGTAGGTTTGGATTATCGTTTGACGCAAACTGAATTTTATGGCGATCCGCGTTTAGATGAATATTTTAACAGACGTGGTTTCGGTGCTGTTAACTCTAACTGGAACACGAACTTTTTAACTTTCCATACCCTGAACTACGGTAAAACCTTCAATGGCAAACACAATGTATCTGCTTTGGCTGGTTTGGAATATAGAAGTGATATCAACGAACAAATTGGTGCTTCAGCGGAAGGTTTCCCTACTCCTGATTTCAGAACTGTTAACTCTGCTGCCACGCCACTGGGTGCAACTGGATTCTGGACAGGCAATAAAATTTTCTCCCTGTTTGGTCGTGTAGGATATGATTACGACAAACGTTATAGTATACAATTTTCTGCTCGCCGTGATGGATCCTCCAGATTCGGTGCCAGCAATCGTTTTGCTACCTTCCCCTCTGTTTCCATGGGTTGGAATGTAACCAATGAGAAGTTTATGGAGCGCTCCAGCAATTGGCTGAGCAATCTGAAATTGAGATATTCTTGGGGTCAGTCTGGTAACGACCAGATTGGTAACTTCGATGCCCTCGGTTTATTTGGCGGTGGTCGTCAGTACAACAACACACCCGGTATCTTCTACAGCCAGTTAGCTAGTCCTACCCTGCGTTGGGAGTCTAGAACTGAAAATAACTTCGGAATGGATCTGGGTCTTTTCAAAGATCGTATAACAGCCAGTGTAGATGTTTACAAGCGTATTAATAGCGATTTGTTGTTGAATCGTTCTCTATACCAATCAACCGGTTTTACTTCTTTTACGGATAACGTAGGTGAGGTAATAAACGAAGGGGTGGAAGCAACCGTAGCTGTGAAAATAATTGATAAAGAATCTTTAAAGTGGAGAACTTCCTTCGTATTTGCATATAACAAGAACTACATCTCTAAGTTGTATGATGGATTACAGGTTCTGCCTGGCAACAATGCCATCCGTGTAGGTGCTCCACTTGGTTCTTTCTTCGTAGCCAATTATGCGGGTGTGAATCCTTCAACGGGTCGTGCTTTGTGGTACAAGGCTGATGGTAGCCTTACTTACAACCCGTTAATTCCAGCTGACCAGCGCTTATCCGGCCAAACTATCCCTGTATACAGTGGTGGATTTGAAAACGTATTCTCGCACAAGAACTGGGAATTGACTCTGGCTTTCAACTATGAATATGGTCGTACCGTGAGTGATGGTCAAGTAAACTTTATGTCAGAAACAGGTGGTCGTGCTTTCAATGGCCTCCAGAGCATTTACGATAGTCGCTGGACAAAGCCTGGACAAATTACGAGTGTTCCCAGACCTTTCAATGGTAACACCGACTTTAATAGTTCCGGCCGTTTTACAGGACAGCGTTATTTGTTCAAAGCTGATTACATCCGCTTGAGAACATTAATGTTGGCCTATAACCTCACCGATTATGTGAAAAAAGCTAAGATATCTTTATTACGAATTTACTTCCAAGGTAACAACCTGTATACGTATGGAGATTTCCCTGGCTATGATCCTGAATTTGTGGGTGGAGCTACCGGTATCGTACCTCAAAGTAAAAATATAACTGTAGGCCTGCAAATAGGTTTCTAAACAAAAAAACTTAATGATTATGAAAACTATTGTAAATAAAATAACACTTTTTGCTGCTACGCTCGGCCTATTCGT
The DNA here is from genome assembly GCA_044337245.1 of Sediminibacterium sp. Taxonomy (GTDB): domain Bacteria; phylum Bacteroidota; class Bacteroidia; order Chitinophagales; family Chitinophagaceae; genus Sediminibacterium. The sequence goes on from JBIINW010000084.1 coordinate 8,274, forward strand.
TGCCGGCTGTTCAGACAAAGATCTTGCGGTACAGCCACGGCAGAGTATATCCTCTGAGGCTGCACTCACTTCAGTGAATAGCGTTGATGCAGCTGTAATCGGCGTTTATTCAACTCTTAAATCCCGTGTACTCTACGGACGTGATTTTGTAGCTTATGGTGATGTTATGGCCGACAATGCTGTTGCTACCAATAAGAGTGGCCGTTTGTTTGGAGAAGGTCGTAACAATAATGGCGCTCATTATGCCAACTGGGGCACTGCTTATAGTGCTATCAACGACTGTAATCTGGTTTTGGATGCTATTCCAAAAATCAGTGCTGCAACTACAACACAAAAAGACAGATGGGAAGGTGAAATGCGTTTCATACGCGCCCTGCTTTACCATGATCTTATGCGTTCTTACGCGTATGCGCCTACCTTTATTGTTGCTGCTTCTAATATGGGTGGTGTAGTACTTCGTTCTACGGCTGTAGATAATAAAGATACTGCTGCCGCTTTCAGACCAGCTCGTGCATCAATTGCTGAATGTTACAATTTCATCATCAACGATTTAACAATCGCTTCTACACGGTTGGCAAGTTCTGCTCGTTCGGGCGCTCCTCACTTCGCTACCCGCGCTGCTGCTCAGGCTCTGCTGTCTCGTGTGCAATTATATAACGGAGATTGGACGGCTGCCAGAACTGCCGCAACCAATGCTTTAACTGGCGGTGTGGGTACCCTTACCACCGCTGCTAACCACGTTGCCGGCTGGCGCGCCGCAACGAACCCTGAATCTATATTCGAAGTGCGTTTTGCTATTGCTGCAGAAAGCCTAGGAGTAAACGAAGCCCTGCAAACATCCTATACTTCTATGGGTGCTATAGGTTCTCCCTTCACGAATGGTGGTTGGGGCGACTGCTCACCCAATTTAGTGGCGCTAAATGCTTTGGGTATTTCTGGTGTTGCTCCTAGTTTGTCTATTTCAAACGCTATTCCGCTTCCTCCATTAACCAGGTCGGCTGATGTTCGTAATCAACTGTTTGAGTGGGGTGGTCAGCGCACCAATCCACGCTTCATGGAGTGCACGAAATTCTTCGGTAAGAGTGGATTTCTGAATACCGACAATGTACCAGTTATCCGCCATGCAGAAGTACTGTTGATCAGAGCTGAAGCTAGTTTCCGCCTGAACGATGCAGCTTCTGCTTTAAACGATATCAATACGCTCCGTGTAAACAGAGGCCTTACTCCTGTAACACTCACTGGAAACGACATTCTGGAAGAAATTCTCAGGCAGCGTTTGGCTGAACTTGCCATGGAGGGACATCGTTTTCATGATTTGAAGCGTTTAGGTAGAGATATCGTTAAAGATCCAAGTGTTGGATTTGTTCTTGCTATCACAGATTTTCGTGTGTTGGCTCCTATCCCCAATGGTGAGTTAATAGGCAACCCGAATATGAAACAAAATGTGGGTTATTAATTTAATGCGTAAACATTCATAAGATGAAAAAATATATTATACAAACATTGTTTATTATCGCAACCATGTTCTCATTAACTGGTTGTATAAAGCAAGATAACATACTAATAAAGGAATTACAAGTTGAGTTCGATGCAGCTTCATGGAATGCTAGGGGTGCTGGTGTTACCTACCCTATCATCACCCGTTTACCTCCTTATGGTATGCCATTAGCTGCTACTGACCCCTTAATCACGCGTGCCAGTGGTACCATTCGCTTCCGTGTGAATCTGATTGGTGCTCAGCAGGCTACTCAGCAAACACTTAATTTTAGTGTTGTTGCTACTGGCACAACAGCCGTTTCCGGAACACATTTCACTATTCCAGGTACAATAGTAATACCCGCGAATAGCAGTTTCGGTGAAGCCGTTGTTAACGTAATCAATCCAGGTGTTTCTAGTGCAACTCCAGTTACTCTTGTGCTAGAAGTTACAGGCAACAGTCTGATAAAAGGTGCTACTGAATTGAACAAAATCGGTATACAAATCAGCCAACTCTAATTAAGAACACTGATTTTTAGGAAAGATTAATTTTTTTACTTTTTCTAGGGCTGCTATCTTTGATAGTAGCCCTTTTTTTTATGTAAATTTTAATTTATGAAACCGATATTTACTATTGCATTTTTTTTCGCTACCTGCATTACTAATATTATTTACGCACAAGGATTTATGGCAGATCCTGCGATTCCTGGTCGCGTATATCGGGAACTTAAAGTAGACAATACTGTTGGCAGTGTATTGCTTTTTGACGACTGGCTAACGGCAAGGGTCAAACTCAGTCAGGGTAAACTTATCACGGGAGTGATGGTCAATTTTGATGTGTATGGGCATAAGGCACTTTACCTGAATAATGGCGCCCCTTTTGAATTCATTGACCAACTCGACTATATCGAAACCGATTTTGATAATCCCAACAAACGGCGAATTTTTATGAATGGCTTCATTTCTAAACAATTTAGTCCTTCTTCCTACCTTCAGGTTCTCAACAACGGATCCCTCCGATTGTTAAAGTATCATCGGAAGGTATTGCAGGATAACAAAACCTATGGCAGTAGTAACAATGATAATAAAGTATTAGAATTGCAGTCCTTGTATTTTATAGGTTCCAATTTAGCTGCTACCCCTGTGAAGTTGAATAAGTCTGCTCTCGAAGAAATAGCCAATAATCGGAAAGCAGAATTATTGGAATATATGCGTGCCAATAGTCTGAGTCCAAATAAAGAAGCAGATTTTGCCAAGGCGTTGAGCTATCTAAATGGTTTAACAGATTAATATTCCTTTCAGCAGGGCTTGATGCCTTTTGCGGAAGTTCGATAATGAGTTGTGATATTTTTACAAATTTATCCTGTCACTTGAACTTAGTTTGCATTGTATTGTTTAATTATAATAAAAGTTAGTATGAGAAAATGCTGCATATTTTTTTTAAGCTGCCTTTCATTTACTGCAAAGGCGCAACAAGATAGTTCAGATGTTTTCGATTATAGTAAATTCGGAGATGCCGAAGGGGTAAAGCGATTTTGCACCCAAAAAGTGCTTAACCAAACCCCGTTACGGGTTGTTAGTATTGGATATGAGCAGCACGGCAGTTTTACAATGCCAGATGTTCGCTTTTCAAATGCCCGACCGGAAACCGAGACCTATTCAGTGAATCGGGTATCTGCGCTTCGATTTCAGGTGAATGTTCCGGTAGTCTCTACTAACCGC
>JBIINW010000265.1:0-3169 GCA_044337245.1 Sediminibacterium sp.
ATTGTTGCTAAAGGACTTCATACCAGCCCCAGATGTTCAGGAGTTTGTTCAACTCTATCGCATCGTTCATTTCCGTTTCGCTCCGGGTATGGAACCTCCCCCTAAAGCCTATCCGCCAAGGCCAGAGCATTGTTTGGCCTTCTATCCCTTCGATACCGAAACAGTACAATATACTAACTCGAATAGAAAGGAACAGCATATACCTGTTGTACTTTACGGACAATTTGATCAAGTAACCCACCGGATGATTGGCAACAATTTTATGGTATTCCAGGTTATTTTTTATCCCGGGGCCCTGTATCGACTAACCGGCATGCCCTCTTCAGAAATCCATAACGAATATATAGATGCTACTACCGTGTTTGGTAATCAACTGCATTTGGTGAATGAGCAGATGGCGCTTGCAAAAGATTATTTAGCAATGATTGATGTGGCGAATGTTTTTATTCGGCAACTCATCAAAATAGGTAAAAAACCCAAACGACCTATTGATGATGCCTGTTCACTTTTATTGCGATCAGAAAATTATTCGGTAGCAAAAATCGCAAAGGAATCTTTCGTGAGTGTGCGGCAATTGGAACGGCAATTTATAGAACGAACCGGAATTAATCCCAAATTGTATGAACGTATTATCCGGTTCGATAAGGCATTTCGACTAAAAAATTCCCGTCCACAGTTCGATTGGTTGCGGATTGCTGTTGAATGTGGTTATCACGATTACCAACATCTGGCGAAGGCCTACAAAGATTTTACAGGACTGAGTCCTACCGGCTTCCACGCTATTGAAGATAAAGCTCCGGAGCGATTGTTTGGGTTAAGTGAAGGGTTTTATAATCGTGAGTAACAATTGGGCAATACCATCTTTTTTATACAAAATGTTCTGCACCAGAGCTACAATCACATTTATGCAGCACGTAATCGTTATAAGCCTTAAGTTAAATCTGGCCACAAAAAAGTGGTAGTATTATACTCGGATGCAAATAATTTGGTATGTTTATGTGTAATTTCTATTTGGCCTCATCGGTTTGTATACTAAAATCCCAACAGGTATGAAAAGTCTATTTTTCCCACTGATGTGCATTTTACTGGTTTCTTGTGATAGATTTAATTCCGATTCAGCTTTGACAATTTCTCCAAAAGTAAAAAAAATCACTCCCATTGGTATAACCTCAGTTGACGAAATTATACAACCTGGCATAAAAAGTTTAGATAACAAAGAACTTACTGTCTTTTACAAGATTATTGTAGATGCCAGTGATAACGAAGAAAAACTACGGGAAAAGATGTACCAATTACAAAGAAAATTTAATCTTCCCTTTGCCCGACAGTTTATTGACTTTAATATGAGTGGTTCATTTACTTATATAATTGAAAGAGAACCATCTATCATTGATCGGGCTAGTCAAAAAATTACAAAAGATGGTGTTCCCTCTTTCCCCATTGATCTCTGCTTAAATAGATCTGTCCCCAAATCTGATATGATTCCCACAAATAATGTCCCGCTTCCAGTTATACGATTCGATTATTGCTTTGCTTCCTGTCCTTTAAATTCATCTGATAAATCCGTTGTTTTGATTATTGAAACCTATCAATCAAAAAAAGTGGCAGACAGTATGCTTACCCTAGTAAAGAAATACGAAAAGAATGCATACCTTTCTATAGAGTCTTTTCACTTTATTTCTGAAATTTTTGAGCAAAATGATTTGGTATTCAATCAATAAGTAATCGGTGTTTTATCCTGCAGTAAGATATGCTTCAGATGAGAGCATTTTCACACTCAAACCCATGCTCCAGAGGCGCACAGGCTTACTCTGTATTTCCTGGGCGCACTACACGGAAATCTTATTATGATTTTTCCTTGCGTAGTACGCCAGAGGCGTACTGCGCGCTTTCCCGAGGAGGATTCTCATTCCAAACCGTGCATTCTCTCACTGCGTTTGAAGGCTACACTGGATCTTTTTATTTCAATTGTATATAAATATTTCGTATATTTATACAAGAAATTTTTTTAAATCCTAGTTCGATTATATAGTAAAATCCATCAAGCATGAAAAATTTTCTATTTTTTCTCTGCTCTCTATCACTGGTTGCTTGCAGAGATTTTAACTCCAATACTACATACGAATTTTCTTCACACAAACAAGTTAAAGTTGCACCCCCGGTTACTTCGGTGGAATCTATTGAAAGTCCCACCATTAAGGATTTTTATGGCCAGGAAGGTACATTCCTATATACAGTAATATTGGATACTAGTTCTAACGAGCAACTGCTTCGCGATAAAATGTTTAACTTACATAACAAGCTTAAGATTCCTTTTGTGAGAGTTATAAAAGATAGAGCTGGTAATTCAATTAGAGATAAGTATATTTTGGAAGATGGCCTATCTCCCAAAAACCTCTTTAATGAGTTTGGCTCTGGGATAAATGCGGCTCTTACCTGGAGTAATTCCTGGATGAACTTTAGCCTAATAAACACAGATTCTTTCATTTATATGAGTTTAAGAGATCATACTATACAGTGTGATGATTCACCAAGCTATAAATCGTATACATTAATTGGCGGAGTTTTCGAGTCAAAAAAAAATGCGGATAGTGTCCTACGTATTTATAAAAAAGAGGAAAGCCATGCATACCTTCAAATCGAACGAGGTTGTATTTATATTACCTCTGCACTTATGTCTGAATAGGTAGTTACGCATTCAGTAGCATGTTCGCTATAAGGCGTGCATTACGCCTAGGCGTATTATACGGGGATCTTTTTATGATTGTTCCTAGCGTAGTTACCGAATGATAATGAGGTACTGCGCGCATTCGGGGCCGTTCTCATTCTAAACCGTGCAGTACTCTTAGGCTCACTACTTGGGAAACAAAATAAATCACACTCAAACCCACACTAACTCTGTACTTCCAATCCGTGCAGTACGCCTAGGCGCACCTCTCTCTCACTGCGCTCGGTGTCTACACGGGGATCTTTCCTTTTTATGAATGTTCCTAGCGTAGTCACCGAATGATAATGAGGGACTGCGCGCATTCGCGGCGGAGATTTTCATTCTAAACCGTGCAGTCTCTCACTGCGTTCGGTGGCTACACGGGGAGGTTTCTAATATAATCACACTCAAACCCACACTCACTCTGTTTTTTCAAGCCCACACTCACTCTGTTTTTTCAAG
>JBIINW010000085.1:0-11355 GCA_044337245.1 Sediminibacterium sp.
TCCGGAATCTGTAAATTGTTTGCTTGGGTTTTGAAGCACTGAATTATCTCCCTTGCCTAAATCCCAATACCATTGGGTAACCGGAGCGGAAACGCTCACGCTCTTATCAATAAATTGTATCGTTCCGCCTACACATACTTCCGATGGCCTGGTTTCAAATTTGGCTGCGGGCTGCGGATAGATGGTATTCATCAATTTTGTGAGTGAATCGATGCAACCATCCTTTGAAGTGATCGTCAGTTGCACTGGATAAGGCCCCAGGGCTGAATATTGATGGGTAGGACTCTGTAAGGTTGAAAGCGAGGGTTCATTGGGATCGTTGAAATTCCAGCGATAACTGAACAAGGCTTCACTTTTATCGGCTATGGTTGATTGATTGATAAAAGTACCTTTTCCATCGGGCAAACAAACCGTTGGCAACTGAAATGCAATGATAGGCAGCGGATTGATTTTGATGGTTTGTTGAATTATGGAACTTACACAGCCACTGTCGGTAATAACCTGTAAACTCGCAGCATAATTGCCTGCAGCAGCATATGTATGTGTAAAGGTATTGCCGTTTAATTGTGTTTGTGTTTGCCCATCCCCAAAAATCCAATTGCGAGTTACAATCTTGCCAACTCTTGGCAGTGAGCTATCTGAAAACGTGAGTAGATTTTTTTCGCAGGCCACGCTTCCGACTCCCCACCTGGCAATGGGAGAAGGCCATACGGTAATATTGCGAATTGCCGAATCTCTGCATCCCTTGTCGCTAACATGTAAATATTTAATAGCAAATGTTCCCGGTCCAGAAACGGCTGGATTAAAGAGACCTTTTACCGGATCTAAAATTCCAGTACCTGAATACACCGGAATGCCCGGCGTACTTGCAAACGTAGTGGCTGCTGGCGAAATTGCCTGTATTACTGCATCGTTACAGATACTTTGGGGAACAGCAAAACTAACTTTAGGGCTCCTGTTGAGCGTAATGGTTTGTGTAAAACTACTTTGGCATGCGGAGGCATTTCCAGAGAAGGCGGTTAATTTAACCTTATACGTTTTTGTTGCAGGAGCTTGGAAATCGATATACCTATTCGAATAGGTTTTAATTTGCTCCGGGCTTGGGTCAGTAACAACTGTTACCGGCGCGTTATCAAAATCCCACCTGATTTCTAGTTTAGATAGATTGCCAAAGTCAACAGTAGAAGTATTTATTAACCTAACGGAATCATTCCCACATAATCCGGTTTCGTTTACAATGGTAAAGGATGATTTGGGAGTAGATCCATTCACGGTTAATTCATTGGATAACGAGTCCTTACATCCATCCGCACTCGTAACCAATAAAGTGGTTAAGTACTTGTCTGATTTGCTTACCAGCACCCGGGCATTTTGAACATTGTCTTTTACAAAAAATGGTTGCGCATTAGTCAGCTTTCCTTTATCTATTCTCCATTTCCAGGTTAAGCCGGATAATTTATTATCTGCAATGCTAGTAGTATCCAACAGGTCGGCTGCCGCATCGGCCAAACATATTTCTGGTAATATAAACCCAACTTTTGGCAGGGGGTTTATTTTTTGTACTCGCTTTAGGGTATCACTTTTACATCCTTTACTGCTAGTAACCTGAAGTTGAATGGTATAGTTACCCCAGGGTGAAAAAATATGATCGAAAGGAGCAGCCGTTGATTTGTTTTTTTTTACGCCATCCCCAAAATCCCACCACCAATTATTGATAGTTCCTGCATTGGCTGTAGAAGCATCTGAAAAAACCACCGCTCGTTCGGCACAGGAGGTGGAAACGATGCTATACTGTGCAGTGGGTAAGGGATTAATTACAATGGAAGTAGCGAGTGTATCGCTTACACATCCCTTATCAGTGATGGTATATAAACTGATTGGGTAAGTGCCTGCAGCAGCATATAAATGAACTGGATGCTGAATGGTGTCGGTGGTTGCATCTCCCCAACTCCAGTGCCACTTAGCAATCAGGCTTCCTTTTCCGTCTGTATTATCAGTAAAATAACTACTGTCTCTCAAGCAATTTTCCGCAGTAAAAGTAAATGCAGCTTTTGCTTTTGGGTAAATCGATTGAATGGTTTTCCGGATACTATCGGCACAACCGAAGGGGGTAGTAACGGTTAATTGGATATCGAAAGGACCAGTTTGTTTGTATTGGTAAATGGGATTTGCAACAGAGTCGATACCGATACCATCCCCAAAATTCCATCTGTATGTAAAGTTTCCGGAGCCATCTGCAATCGTTGTGGAATCGTAAAACCGGGCTATCCCTTCGGGCAAGCATACTATGGGTAGATTGAAATTGGGTTGGGGAATGGGCCGAATAGTAATGGTTCGGGAGAATGCTTCACTTAAACATCCCGACGCATTTTCTACCAATAATTTTATTGAATAAGTACCTGTGGAAGTAAAAGAAATCACCCGGGTAGCACCTGTATTTTGCACTTCCGTTCTGCCATCACCATAATCCCAACGCCACTTTGTAATAGATCCAGATGAAATGGTAGAAGCATCGGTAAAAGTGAGTGATTTGTTAAGGCAGGTAGAGTCATTCATTTCAAATTTAGCTACAGGAGAACCCGTAATTATCAAAGGAATGGTAGTATCACCTACGCAGCCAAAATCGGTGATGGGTCGGTATCGGATATTGTAATTGCCGTCTTTTGTAAATATATGCGTTGGATTTTTCAGCGAGTCGGTAGTTCCATCGCCCCAATTCCACAATCCGTTAACCACGGTACTATTTACCAGGTCGGTGGATGTGTCGGAAAATTGAATGGGTTTTCCTAAACAGAAAACTGTTGGTACGCTGAAGTTGGCTTTTGGCAAAGGATTTACTACAACTGGAATAACATATTCTGCATTCGAACTACTACATCCATCCGGTGATGGGTTGGTAGCAAATAGTCGGATAGTATCATTGCCGGGAGTAGTATATATAAAGTCTTTTTGTGTGGGACCATTGGCTGGACTAAAATAATATAGTTGTTTACCATTAACTATGGGTGTGCTGTCGGGTACAGGGGTAATGGGTCCGATATTGGTGTTCGGACTTATTTTAGTACTTCCTCCAAAATCCCATGTAATGGAAGTGGGTATATAGGACAACGGCACAGAGAATTGAAATGTAGAACCTACACAGGTAGCTGCAAAATCGAGTCTTGAATAGGGGTTTTGAAAAATAGGTGCGTACAAATCTTTGATATTGGTGCCCGCATTGTAGCCATAGCTTTCTGCTGATCCAAACCCATAAGCAATTGCATTATAGCCGGTATCGGAATAGAGTGCGTGTGAGCCGCTGGTAACCGGAAATATTGCATACGAAAAATCAGGTTCCCGCGGATGGGGAAGAAAACTAGTGCTTTTAGATACACCATCTAATTTAAACGAGGCCACGCCACCCTTCTTGATAATTACATTAATATAATGTTGCGTAATATTATGCCGCGTTGTAGAGTTTAAGGTGATATTATTTATGGTTTGCTCAACCGGACTTAGATAAATCATTTCAGGATCTCCTAAAGTACTGGGGTTTCCATCAGTTCCCTGCGTTGTACAATATTGGGCAACCGTGATGGGTTTGTCGGCTTCTATCAGGTTCCAAACGCCAGTGGTAGAATTACCAAGGCCAATTCCATTTCCGGGACTGCTTAAAATGGAGCTATTTTTCAACTCATAAAAAAAACTTCTCTGCAGAAGAGTTATTGGGATTTCGGCCCCATTGAGTTTTACTTTGGTGGTGGGGTCGCTAACACAAATTCTAAAGTAATTATTCGGTTGAGAGCCGGTAGGGGCAGTGAGGTATTTAAGACCCCAGGCGCTGGCAGGCGTGGCTTGTGCAATAATATTATCGGCACTGCCGGTTTGATTATTGGTTACACTTGGGTTAGTGGAAGACGCCCCGATGCTCATTTTTCCGGATCCACAGAAAACGGCTATTTTTTTACAGGCGCCGCTACTGCTAATCGTTCTTATTCGAGTACCTGTTAGATCGGTTCCTTTAGAACCCGATGTGGTGCCCATTAAATTATATACCTGCCCTTGCAATAAGGTTACCTGAAAAGGCGCAGTGGTAGATTTGTTAAGGGTAACATCGGAAGGGGTAATTTCTACCGTGGTGGTGCCTTCTTCTACGGCAACTACAAAAGCGAAAGAATTAGAAAAATTGGCATTAGAGGCCTGGTTGTAAATGATGGCATAATACTCTTTTCCTAGGGTATTAGTAGGATACAAAAGGGTTGCGCCAGACACACTTGCATTATAAATATGTGCATAGGCTACTATATCTACATCGCTGTACACATGAATACCCCGGTTATAATACCCAGTATCAATTATTCTGCAATCTTGCGCACCTGATTTTGGTAGGGGACTAGTTTCTGTAACCTGATTGGCTTGAACCTGAAAAGTTTGTTTGTACCCTACTCCCGGAATTTCCACCGTAACGGTTGCATTTTTGTCGGAAGTAAAATACAAAACCATGTCCTGTGCATTCCGTTGATTGGTGCCAACCCCTAAACCCATATTCACATGAAATCCATATCCCAGCCAAAAATCCTTTCCTTTATTAGAAAAGTTTTGCGCACCTAAATCCGCAGCCAAAAGAAACCATAAAATAAATAGCAAACCCCTTCTCATAACAAGTATAGTATCAGCAGATTTTAGACCAATTTTTCCGGAAAAGGTTTAAGATAATAGTTATTTATTAAAAACCTACAAATTTCCGAAATCTATATAAAACTAACAGATGTTAATGTTGAATTATTAAATCTTTTTATGTTGTGTCTAAGAAAGTATGGATTGAGCAAGAACTTCTCCTTCAATTTTACCCCCGGTAAGATACACCCTGATATACAAGAGGCGTAGCCTTCCCCAATTTATCAACAACGGATTTTAATCCGTTGTTGGATGACAAGTAAGATGCAAAAAGAGCCGTAGGTTCGGCCAATATACTTGATGCTACCCTACCTAAAAAATACATCGTGCCCACGGCACTAGATATCCTGGGTGGTAGTGGCTCCAACGGATTTTAATCCGTTGTGATACAATAAATCGAGCCGCTGAATCTACTTGTAATGCTAGGGGTTGTTGGCTTCAACGGATTGAAATCCGTTGTGATAAAATAAATCTAGCAGATGGCTCTAGATCTAAAATTCACTAATTGCTACCTGAAAAATAAATACTATACCATAAGTATACTTTAATTAGAATGTTGCCCAAATGATTATATTACTTTTGGTTGATCAATTCAACTAATTTAGATAGCTTAAGATTGGAAGGCCTATCAAACGCCCCAGGTTGATAAACCCCTTTTCTATTAATAAAAGCATACCCGGGATATCCACTCCATGAGAAAAGTTTGTGTAGTTCGGCATCAAGCTTTGCATCAATAAAATAATGTTGCCCCGGCTGTTTTATCTCTGCTATTTTATATTCCCACTGTTGTTCGCTTGATCCATATGATGTACACAAATAAACAAACACAACTGGTTGGTCTTTTGTTTCTTGTTGTAATTTTTTACTGTGAGGCATTTCTTCCAAACATGGACCACACCATGTTGCCCAAATATCTAGAACGATGGCTGTATCTCTATAACGTTTTTTTAAACTAGAAAGAAAATCTACTGCACTTATATTTTTTACCACAAATAGTTTAGCGCCAAAATTTGTTTGTTTTTCTGATATCGCAATATCAGATTTACTACTTGACTTAGCCGATTCTTCCAATGTTTTATTTACTGATACAACTTTTTCAGCGGCTAAATTATATTCGTTTAAAAATACTGTTTTAGTCCATTTGGTCTGCATACTCGCCAACGCTTTTTCAATTATAATTTTCTGTTCTAATAAGTCATTACTAGTATTTAGCAACAGTTTCATGAAATCTGCTTTTGCTGGTGCAAAAAGACTATCTAGCCAATGAATGGATTTGCCAGTTTCTTATATTACAATTTGTTTTGTTAATTTTGGTATTAAAACACTTGACCAAATCACTTTTTTTATTTTTGAAATCGAATCATATGAATTAAATGCATCCCCTTTTTTTTCACGCTCCTCCTGAATTTTTGAAGAGTCAATTGCGTCTTTTTCATTTTTGTTTAAATATGTAGTTCCAACTAAGTCTTTCGAATAATATATACCTTCAACGGATTTGCTAGTTTCTTTTACTTCAACTTGGTTACTCAATTTCGGCAATAAAATGTCTGACCCAATATTTTTTTTAATTTTTGAAATAGAATCATTTGAATTAAATGCATAGCCTTTTTTGTCAAGCTCTTCCTGATATTTTAAAGAGTCAATTGCATCTAATTCATTTTTATTTAGATCAGTAGTTCCAACTAAATCTTTCCAGTAATAAAAGCTAGCTTTTTTGGTAGGGTGTGAGAAGATGTAGTGAGCCATATACCTATAAAAATCAGTACCGCTATTTGTAGTTAAATAACTTTTATGTTTTTGTATTTGTTTCCAAATTGTTGAATCCATCAGCTGCCCTCGGTACATCATGCATATCTTGCCATAGTATTCTGACATTCTTTCATTTTCCAAAATCCATCCAAAATCTGAGGGATTTTCTGCAATATATTTTTCTTGGAATATTTTAATTGAATCGTAAATCAAATTATAGGCAGATAAAAAGTTTCCTTGTTTGCGGGGTCTTGCAAAAAGAAGGTCATACAATGATTTTTGGTGTTTGCGTTGTTCCGATATATTATAAATAATATAATTATTGAGATAATTGTTTAATGCACCATCTGGACCGAGGAACTGTAAGCCTTTCCCGTTGAAATTAAATTCTTTAGCTTCTTTTATTACCTTCCAATCAATATTTATTTTCAAACCTTTATTTATAGTAAGGCTTGTGTAAAAATTGTCTCCAATGTCAAGAAAAATTTCTTGGTACGGGAAGGGATAATCAAGTAAAAGCTTAAATGATCCATTTCCATCTAGTTTTGCGATTTTCTTAACCTGTCTTCCAGAAAATGGAGTTACCAAAGTGTAAACAATATGCAGGCTGTTAATTTCTTCTTTCGATATATTAATGATTTTTCCAATTATAAACGGAATTGTGGGTGAATTGGAATAGACACTATCAAATTTTGTGTCTTCTATTGAAATAGCACTTTTGGGAATTTGAGCTTCCAGTTTTTCAATAAATATGCAATTCACCAGAAAAGTAAGTATTGCTATTGCTCGCTTCATGATTCAAATTACTCTATATAATACATATTGTATTAATCTATATTGAATAGATCCTATTTTTAAATTTCCCTTAACTTATAAAGCTAAAGTTGCTTTTTTAGCATTGGGGTTATTACCCCCAATCCGGCCCCCAATTCAATTTTGCTATAAATAAAAAATGGCTGAAATCCTTTGGTATTAAGGTTTTCAGCCATAATTTGTTGTAGCCGGTACGGGAATCGAACCCGTCTTTGCCCCGTGAAAGGGGGCTGTCCTAGCCGATAGACGAACCGGCCGTTCTTTTCTATTCGGGTTGCAAAAATAGCTTTGCCCCGCTTTTCTGCCAAATCAATTTTTCACACTACCCCCATTTGCCCTGTTTTTAAATAGATTTCACCAAAATTTTATCCGCTTTCCTTGCAATAATCGTAATTTTGCAACCTGTTTTAATCAAAAACCACCCACCTATGAGCACAGTTAAAGTAGCTATCAACGGATTTGGCAGAATCGGCCGACTCGTTTTCCGTCAGATTTATAACATGCAAGGCATTGAAGTTGTTGCTATCAACGACCTTACCAGTCCTACCGTACTGGCTCACCTGTTAAAATATGATAGCGCACAGGGACGCTTTGATGCTAATGTAACTGCAACGGATGACTCCATTATCGTTAATGGCGAAACCGTTAAAATATATGCCCAAAAAGATCCGGCCCAAATTCCTTGGGGAAATCATGGCGTAGACGTAGTAATCGAATCTACCGGTTTCTTTACCGATAAAGATAAAGCAGCGGCTCACCTCACTGCCGGCGCTAAGCGCGTTGTAATTTCAGCACCAGCTACCGGTGACCTGAAAACGGTTGTTTTTAATGTGAACCACGCAATTTTAGATGGTTCCGAAACCATCATTTCCTGCGCTTCTTGCACTACCAACTGCTTGGCCCCTATGGCTAAAGTATTGAATGATCAGTTTGGCATTGTTACTGGGTTCATGACTACCATCCACGCCTATACCAACGACCAAAATACACTCGACGCGCCTCATCCAAAAGGTGATTTGCGCAGAGCTCGGGCTGCGGCTGCTAATATTGTTCCCAATAGCACCGGTGCAGCAAAGGCCATCGGATTGGTATTGCCCGAATTGAAAGGTAAATTAGATGGAAGTGCCCAGCGCGTGCCGGTTATTACCGGTTCATTAACGGAACTCACCAGCATCCTTGGTAAAAAAGTTACTGCCGAAGAAATCAATGCGGCTATGAAAGCTGCCAGCAACGAAAGTTTTGGCTATACCGAAGATGAATTGGTAAGCTCCGACATCATCGGAACCCATTTTGGCTCTCTGTTCGATGCTACCCAAACAAAAATAATCACCAATGGCGACGTGCAACTGGTGAAAACAGTAAGCTGGTACGATAATGAAATGAGCTACGTGAGTCAGCTAGTTCGTACGGTACACTATTTTGCCGGGTTAATTAACCAATAAGCTGTTTACAACCTATTACGGTCCCGAATTTCGGGGCCGTTTTTTTTATTAAAATTTTTATATGAGTCAGTTTCAGCCAGCCCGCTTGCAGGGAAAAAAAATTTTGGTTCGGGTAGATTTTAATGTGCCCCTCGATAAAGAGTTTCACATAACCGATGATAACCGCATACGGGCAACCCTGCCAACTATACAGGCCATTTTAGATGCCGGCGGTAGTGCAATCCTGATGAGTCATCTGGGCCGCCCTAAAGGAGGACCGGAAGATAAATATTCACTTCGTCACCTGGTAGCTCATCTGCAGCAATTGTTGAGTGAACGGATGGGAAAAAACATAGCAGTGTCATTTGCTGATGATTGTATTGGAGAACAAGCTTATCAAAAAGCAGCAGGTTTACAGCCTGGTGAAGTGTTACTGCTCGAAAATCTGCGCTTTTATCCTGAAGAAGAAAAAGGGGATGCCGCTTTTGCCGAAAAACTCAGCAAGCTGGGCGATTGTTATGTGAACGATGCTTTTGGAACAGCTCACCGCGCCCATGCTTCCACGGCAGTAATAGCACAGTTTTTTGCACCTGGGGATAAAATGTTTGGCTTATTAATGGAGGGAGAGGTTTCCAGTGCCGAAAAAATAATGCATGTAAGTGAAAAGCCTTTTACTGCTATCATCGGAGGAGCTAAAGTGAGTGATAAAATACTAATTATAGAAAATCTTCTACAGCGAGCCACCGATATTATCATTGGAGGAGGGATGGCCTATACTTTTAAAAAAGCCCTGGGAGGAAATATTGGTAAATCGCTCTGCGAAGAAGATCGGCTGGAAACAGCGCGCCATTTGCTTGACAAAGCCGCTGCTGCAGGGGTTACCATCCATTTGCCCGAGGATTCTGTAATTGCCTCTGAATTTTCTCCTCAGGCAGAGACTGCAATCGCCCCCAGTAACCAAATACCCGACGGATGGATGGGGCTGGATATTGGTCCACAAGCCCAAGAAGCTTTTACAGCCTGCATCCTGCGCTCAAAAACTATATTATGGAATGGCCCTATGGGCGTGTTTGAAATGCAACCCTTTCAGGCAGGAACCCTTTCTGTGGCCAAAGCCATTGCGGAAGCTACCCGTTTAGGCGCCTTCTCACTCGTTGGCGGAGGCGATAGCGTGGCGGCGGTAAATCAGTTTGGTTTTGCCGAACAGGTAAGCTATGTGTCTACCGGTGGCGGTGCTTTGCTGGAATATTTTGAAGGCAAAGAATTACCAGGAATAGCCGCTATTCGCTCCTGATAAGTATCCAAAATATGGGTTCAACTGCCTGAATTTGCAATGGATTGTGCAATTCTTGCCCTATACCCGACAAACTGCCATATTAATAATCTGGCACTCGTTTTGTAAGATTACTATGAATTACACTACAAACTAGTAAATTACATAAAAATTAAACCCACTATGAGTACGAAAAACATCACCTTACTTGTAATTGCCGGCCTGGTACTTATTTTAGGCTATACCGGTTGCAATGGTTACAATGGATTAATTGCGCAGGATGAAAACGTGAATAATGCCTGGAATAAAGTTCAGAGCGATTATCAGCGTCGTGCCGATTTGATTCCTAACCTGGTGAATACCGTAAAAGGAGAAGCTAATTTTGAGCAGGGAACCCTTACCAAAGTAATCGAAGCCCGTGCCAGTGCTACCCAAATGAAAATTGATCCCAAAGATCTTACCCCAGAAAAACTCGAGCAGTTTCAGGCCACACAAGGTCAGTTATCTCAGGCATTGGGAAGATTGTTGGTGGTTACTGAAAATTATCCCAGCCTGCGCGCTAATGAGGCTTTCAGAGGGTTACAAGCCCAGTTAGAAGGCACAGAGAACCGGATTAAAACTGCCCGTAATGATTTCAACGATGCGGTGAAAGACTACAACGTAAAAGTTCGTCGTTTTCCGATGAATATTTTCGCTGGCATGTTTGGTTTCAAAGCGAAAGAAGGATTCAAAGCCGAGGCAGGTGCTGAAAAGGCTCCGGAAGTAAAATTCTAAATCAACTACATGTGGGCACTTTTTAAAAAAAAGCAGGTTGCCTATTTTACGCAGGCTGAGCAGGATCAGATTAGTTTGGCTATTACCGAAGCCGAAAAAAGAACCAGTGGCGAAATCCGGGTTTTTGTAGAGGCAAGGTGCAAAAAGGCTAAGGCTATCTCCCGGGCAGCTGAAGTATTTCAGCAATTAAAAATGGAACAGACGGATGCCCGTAATGGTGTATTGGTATATGTAGCCATGAAGGACCGTAAACTGGCCGTTTTTGGGGATGAAGGCATACATGCTCGTGTAGGAATTGCTTTCTGGCAACAGGAGGTGGATACTATCATTCGCCTTTTCACGGGCGAACAGTATGTGAACGGCATCATCTCCATCGTTCGCGACATTGGCGAGGCCTTACATACGCATTTTCCCTACGATGAAAAAGGTGATGAAAATGAGTTGCCCAACGATATTGTGTTTGGTGAGTAACTGCTAGAAATGCAGTAACAGGAAAAGAATATGAAAAAATCAGTCTGGTTATTTATTGGAATGCTCTTCGCCTGCACATGGCTTCATGCGCAGGAAGTGCTCCCACGCCCCAATCCACCCAGACTGGTTACCGATCAGGCAGGTGTGCTTTCTGAAGGTGAACGGCAAGCCCTCGAGCAGAAGTTGGTGGCATTGGAT
>JBIINW010000266.1:0-3149 GCA_044337245.1 Sediminibacterium sp.
ATATGAGTCTGCCTATTTGCCATCCGATAAAATCTGGCGCAGTACCCGTTTCAACTCGAACAGTACATTTACTTTTTTAATGGGGAAGGAATGGAACCTGAAAGGAAAAAGAACTTCTACTTTTAGTGTAGACTGTAAATTAATTTATGCCGGCGGGGTTCGTGTAACCCCCATTGATCTGGCGAAGTCAATCGTACAAAGAACAACTGTACTAGACAATACCCGGATTTACGAAGATAAACTAAGTAATATCTTGCGGGTAGATTTACAAACCGAATGGAAGGTACAATATGGAAAGAAAACAGGAAGTCTGATTGCAGGCGTACAAAACCTCTTTAACCGAAAAAATCCGGTTAGTCAAAGCTATGATCCTGTTACCAAGCAAATTAAGTACAATTATCTGTTGGGCTTGATTCCGGTGGTGGGGTATAAGGTGGATTTTTGATAAAAACCCCCCGGCGCAAGATCTCAGGATCAAAGGCAGCGAATAATGCTTTTTCTGGCCGGTATGGTTTGTTTTTAAATTGTTACTATTGTCCAGCTGATGGCTACAGATTGGATGATTTGACTCTGCCACGAATTTGTTGGCCCAAAAGACAAAAGCATACATGCAAAATTTATGTTATCTTTCTGTGGATATTTACTTCTTGTGCATCAAACAAAAAAAGTCATATGAATTCAGTGCTTAATTCAATATCAGTAATTACAGTAAGGTGCTTATTAATCAGTATGGTATTGGTGTCATTTTCTTGTAAGAGTAAAAAGAGAATGATTGAGGTAGATCCAGGTTTTGGTAAATATATTCAGGCGTATACGTCCGGTACCATTTCAAAGAAGAGCGTTATTCGCATTCAGCTCTCTTCTGAAGTTACCATTTCTCATACAGTCAATGAAGCCATCAGCGAAAGGCTTTTTAGCTTTACGCCCTCTGTAAATGGGAAAGCATATTGGGTTGATGCAAATACGATTGAATTTAAGCCGGATAAAGATTTAGAAGTTGACAAAGAATTTGAAGCAACTTTTTCTTTAAGTAAGTTATTAAATGTTCCCCCTCGTTTTGAAGCCTTCCATTTTTATTTTAAAACAACCAAGCCCTCAATAGAAGTAATTGAAAATGGATTGAAATCTGTGGGAAAAGATGCTATGATATTCACGGGAGAAATTCTTACTGCTGATGTGGAAAGTTCGGCGTCTATTGAGCGGATATTACAAGCAACTCTTGAAGGCAGGGCGCTGTCAATTAAATGGCAGCATAATGAGTCTGCCAATTCTCATGGCTTTGTAATTGAAAATATTCCTCGAATTCAGAAGTCACAAAACCTTTTATTATTCTGGGATGGGGCAAATATTAAAGCAAGTCAAAAAGATCAAAAGCAGATAGAAGTACCAGCTCAGGGTGAGTTTAAGGTGATGGGAGTAAAAGTTTCACAAGAAGATGAGCAGTATACTTTGGTACAATTTAGTGAGCCTATATCCAAATTACAAAATCTCGAAGGGTTGATAACGATTAGTAATATCGACGGGGTGGGTTTTTCAGTAATAGGAAGTGAAGTAAAAGTAGTGGGCTCCGGAAGATTGGAGGGCAACTATACGGTGAATATTAAAGAAGGAATTCTCAGTGAATGGGGTACTAAGCTGGAAAAGCAGTTTACCGGAAATATATTTTTCGAAAACCGTTTGCCAATGGTTAAAATTCATGGTATGGGTTCGATTCTTCCTGCAACAGGTAGCAAAATTGTTTTGCCCTTTGATGCAGTAAATTTAAATGCTGTGGATATAACTATTATTAAGATTTTCGAAAACAATATCCCTCAATTTTTACAAAGCAACTCTTTACAAGGCGACAATGATTTAAGAAGAACTGCCATGCCTATTGTAAAGACTACGATACGATTGGATAATGACAAGTCGTTGAACTTGCATAAAAAAAATCGGTTTTCTATTAACCTAGACAATTATATTGTTACTGAACCAGGGGCAATATATCGGATAGGGTTAGGGTTTAGGCCGGAATATTCTTTGTATACCTGTTCTTCTGGAATGATGAAAAGTAATCGGGATGACGAAGAAGATAATGATTATTATGAAAGGAATTCGGATGACCAAGTTGATGGAGAAAATGATTTTTGGAGCACGTATGATTCGTATTATCCTTTTGGATATAATTGGGAGCAAAGGGATAATCCTTGCTCCAGATCCTATTTCAATAAGTCTCGATTTGATTTTAGAAACATTATTGCAACCAATATTGGTTTAACTGCTAAAAGGGGTGGTAATAATTCTTTATTAGTGGCTGTTAATAATCTTGTGAGTACGGAGCCAATGAATGGGGTGTCGCTGCGAGTGCTCGACTACCAACAACAAATTGTTGGAAGTGCTTCAACGGGAAGTAATGGCATAGCGATAGTAGAAGTAAAACGAAAACCATTTTTACTAATTGCCTCCTACGGCAAAGAAAAAAGCTATTTAAAGTTAGATGACGGAAGCTCTCTGCCACTATCTCGATTTGACGTAGGCGGTTCAGAGGTAAAAAACGGAATCAAGGGTTTTATTTTTGGCGAGCGGGGTGTATGGCGACCCGGTGATAGTTTGTTTTTGGGCTGTGTAATTGAAGACAGGGAAAGTCAACTTCCTAAAGAGCATCCCATAGAGATGGAATTATATTCTCCTAAAGGACAATTATACAAGCGATTAGTAAACACCAATTCTTCAGATGGATTTACGGTGTTTAAAACGGTAACAGACGCAGCAGCACCTACTGGAAACTGGTTATGTAAAGTAAAAGTTGGCGGAGCGGTATTTGAGAAAGGCATCAAAATTGAAACGGTAATGCCAAACCGGTTAAAAATCGATTTAAATTTTAACGGGGCCACATTTTTTACTAAAAACAACAATAACGCTACGCTTTCAGCTAAATGGTTATTTGGAGCACCAGCCAGAAATCTGAAAACAAAAGTAGATGTACAGTTATATAAACGTTCCACAATATTCGACAAATTCAAAGAATTTACTTTTGATAATCCTACTGCAACATTTGAATCTCAATCAAAAACTATTTTTGAAGGTAGTTTAAACTCCGAAGGGGTAGCATCCATTAATCCTGCAATGCCGGCAGGAAATAATGCTCCTGGAATGCTGTTAGCTAACTT
>JBIINW010000267.1:0-3146 GCA_044337245.1 Sediminibacterium sp.
TTTCGATTACTGTTGCAACAATTAGCCATCAACCCGCACCATACTCTATTTATAGACGATACACCCGGTAATATCCAGGGCGCACAGGAACTGGGATTGCATACCTTGTTTTTGCCCCCTCCACAAGAGGTGCTAGAACTGGATACCCAAAACTGGAGCCGGAATCAGGGCTTTACCTCTTCAAAATCGATATAGTCGCCGGCCTTTTTTTCACTGGGCGGCGGCGTATTGCGGGTAACTCGCTCGGCCTCCTGCTGCCGTTGAAAAGCTTCCTGGCGGTTTTGCATTTCCTGCATCTTTTGCTTCATTTGTTGCGAAGCTTTCCCTACCGGCATTACCAATTGGGTAATGAACTTATACAGGAGGTAAAATAAGAATCCGTATAATATAAATTTAGCCATAACCCCACAAAGATATTGATTCGCCCAACAGCTTTACTATGGTATTGACCAGCGGCTAAAAAGCAGGCCCCAATGGAATTTTTTGGCAATTCAGGCAGATTTTACTACATTTGCACTGTAAATGAACAACTGAAGGGAACGACATCGTTCCCTTCTTCTTTTTTATATGTTAAACGAAACACTCACTCAATTGGATAAAATGGTGGCCGAGGTGCTGAAAGATGCCCCCGAACACTTTCTCGTTTCGCTGCTTATCAAGCCTACTAATAATATTAAGCTTTTGATAGACGGCGATAAGGGGATTACCATTGAACAATGTGTTCGCTTTAACCGCAGACTGGTGCCGATGATAGACGAAGCCGGTATTTTTCCACCCGGGGAGTATTCGCTGGAAGTTTCCTCCCCAGGGGTAGATGAACCGCTGAAACTGCATCGCCAGTACGTGAAAAATATAGGGCGTACCGTGCAGGCGCTGCGTACCGATCAAACTACCCTCACCGGTGTATTAAATGAGGTAACCGAAGCCGCCATCACCCTGGAATACACCGAAGGCAAAGGCAAAAAAGCCGTTGTTCATCAAACAAGCATACCCTTTACCGAACTACATTCCGTAACCGTACAAATTATATTTTAACCCGGAACAGTCCCAAAACTGTGCGTAATTAAACCGTTTATCTATGGCCAGTATTAATCTGATTGAAGCATTCCAGGAATTTAAGGATGCCGAAAACATTGACCGTCCCACGATGATGAAAGTGGTGGAAGACGTTTTTAAAACCCTGCTGCGTAAAAAATATGGCAGCGACGAAAACTTCGACGTTATCGTTAACGCCGAAAAAGGTGACCTTGAAATCATCCGCCGCCGTATGATTGTGGAAGATGGTGAAGTGCTGGATCCCCTGGCCGAAGTGGGCTACTCGGATGCAGTTAAAATTGAACCAGATTTTGAAGTGGGGGAAGAACTATACGAAGAAATGGACATGGTAGACTTCGGTCGCCGCGCCATCCTGGCTGCCAAACAAACCCTCGCCAGCCGTATCAACGACCTGAAGAAAAATGTGCTGATTAAAAAATACGGCGATCGCGTGGGCGATATCATCAGTGCCGAAGTATACCAGGTTTGGAAGAAAGAAGTTTTGCTGCTCGATGAAGAAGGCAACGAACTGATTCTGCCTAAATCGGAACAAATACCACAAGACTTCTTTAAAAAAGGAGAAAATATCCGCGCCGTTGTTGCCCGGGTTGATTTGAAAAATAACAATCCCGTAATCATACTATCCAGAACCAGTCCGCTATTTCTGGCTAAGTTGCTGGAAATTGAAGTGCCCGAAATTTTCGACGGACTGATCTCTATCAAAAAGATTGTACGCGATCCGGGAGAAAGAGCTAAAGTGGCCGTTGAATCTTACGACGACCGGATTGATCCGGTAGGTGCTTGCGTAGGGATGAAGGGTAGCCGTATCCATGGCATTGTGCGGGAACTGAAAAACGAAAACATCGACGTAATCAATTTCACCAATAATATTCAGTTGCTGATTCAACGCTCGCTTACACCTGCTAAAATCAGCTACATGGAGCTGGATAATGAAACAAAACATGCCAATGTGTATCTGAAAGCCGACCAGGTTTCTCTGGCCATCGGTCGCCGGGGGGTGAACATTAAACTGGCCTGCGAACTTACCGGCTACGAACTGGATGTGTACCGCGAAGACGAAGAAATTGTTGACGAATTTGATATCGACCTGGATGAATTTAGCGATGAAATTGAGCCATGGGTGATTGATGCCTTCAAACGCATTGGTTGCGATACGGGCAGAAGCATCCTGAAACTTACCGCCGAAGAATTGGAGAGAAGAACCGATTTGGAAAAAGAAACCATTTTGGAAGTGAGAAGAATATTACAGGAAGAATTTGACAGAGAAGAATAAGCAGCCGCAAAGAGACTATATTTGCTACTGCGAACAGAACCGGAAACCCGGAAGCGATGGGTGCCATAAACCCAAGGCATTCATCGTAAAAAAATATACCGGGAAGTACTAAATACAAGTGAATGGCAGAACTGAAATTACCTAGATTACTGGCAGCCGCCAAGGAATTCAACATCGGTCAGGATACCCTGATTGAATTTCTGGTGAAAAAAGGGTTCAACCGCGACGACCTCAAACCAACCGCCAAACTTACGGAAGACCACTACTATGCCCTGCAGGCTGAGTTTCAGAGTGATAAAGTTGCCAAGAATAAGGCCGATCAGGTTGAAATTCCGAAAGTAGCCCAATCTGAACCCAAAAAGAAAAGAGACGAAGAAGAGATATCTTTTAAAAAGGACGAGAAAAAAGCGACCCCAGCAAAAGAGGCCAAAGCAGAACCCACACCACCAATAGAAGCCCCCGCATCAATTCCTGCCTTACCCGAAGCTGTTCTGCCCGAACCCGCCAAGCCAGTACAGGAGCATATTAAAATTGCCGCTCCCGAACTGGAAGGCACTACAGTAGTGGCTAAAATTGATTTGGATGCCATCGAGTCATCCAGTAAGCCAAAGAAATCTGCTAAGAAAAAAGCAGATGCTGAAAAAGATACTACTCCACCGCCGGCAGCTGAACCTACTCCCGCTACGCCCTTTGCAGCAGCCCCTCCGGAAGACGAAGCCCCTACACTCTCAAATATTAAAGCAGAAAAGCTGGAGGGACCTAAAATTTTAGGAAAAATTGAACTGCCTGTAGACAGTGATACCCGCCCCAAACCCGG
>JBIINW010000268.1:0-3131 GCA_044337245.1 Sediminibacterium sp.
GAAAAGGGCAAAATCATATTTAACCGGATCTTGCTGATCGAACACTTTCAGTTCGGCGGTTAGTTCCATTGCTGCCTGCCAGTCAGATGATGTGCGTTGTAATAATCCCAGCTTTCTGGCAACACGTGCTACATGAAGGTCAATTGGACAAATCAGTTCTGCAGGAGAAATTTTTTTCCAGATACCAAAGTCTACCCCTTGTTTATCTTTTCGCGCCATCCATCTCAAAAACATATTCAGCCTTTTGCAGGCAGAACCTTTTTCCGGAGTGGCAATATGCTTTCGGGTTCTGTTCGGTGCATCTTCCAGAGAAAAAAAATACCGATGAAAATGCGTGAGTCTTTTTTCGGTCGGATGGCTGATTTCCGAATAGGCACCCGACTTGGGTAGAAAAGCAG
The DNA here is from genome assembly GCA_044337245.1 of Sediminibacterium sp. GTDB lineage: Bacteria > Bacteroidota > Bacteroidia > Chitinophagales > Chitinophagaceae > Sediminibacterium. The sequence goes on from JBIINW010000268.1 coordinate 399, forward strand.
TTTCCAAAGTATTGTGTTGCTGGTAATGATGTTGCAGAAAATGTACGAAATATAGTAAGTCGGTATCGTTAAAAGTGCGGTGTTTAAATCCCAGCAGGGCTTGCAAATCGGGTGGTTGATGGTTTTTGCAAAAATCGTAGGGGGCATTGTCCATACGATGCAGTATTTCTCTGCTTTTGGCAATGATGGTAGTGCGATTACCCCAGGCAAGAATGGCGGCAAATAAACCGGCTATTTCAATATCCTGCTGTAGGGTATAGGCGTGGGGTATGCAGATGGGGTCGGCCGAAATAAAGGAAGGCTGATTGTATCTGCGTACCCTTTCTTCTAGTAGGGTTGCAAGCGGGTTAGCAAGGCTGTTGCTTCTTTTTACCGGAGGCATGGCAATAGATTCAATGCGGTTAACCGATTGCCGTATTCAGGTCGTCTATTAAATCATCGGCATCTTCTACGCCAACACTTAACCGAATTAGGCTATCCGTTAGTCCGTTTTTTAATCTTTCTTCGCGGGGAATAGAGGCATGCGTCATAGAAGCGGGGTGATTAATCAACGATTCAACTCCACCTAAACTTTCTGCCAGCGAGAAGAGATGGGTAGACGACAATACGCGTTTCACATTTTCGGGGCTATCATTCTTCAATTCAAAACTCATCATACCTCCAAAACCTTTCATCTGTTGTTTTGCAATGGCATAGTTGGGATGGTCGTTAAACCCGCACCAGAACACTTTACTTACCGAAGGATGATTTCTCAGGAAGTGAGCAATTTTCTCTCCGTTTTCACAATGGCGTTGCATACGCAGGTGCAGGGTTTTGATACCTCTCAGCACCAAAAAGCAATCCATCGGTCCGGGTACTGCTCCACAGCTTTTCTGTATAAAATATAATTGATCACGAAGCGATGGGTCATTCATTACCAAGCATCCCTGAATCACATCGCTGTGTCCACCCAGGTATTTGGTAGCAGAATGCATAACAATATCAGCACCTAGGGTAAGCGGATTTTGCAGATAGGGAGATGCAAACGTATTGTCAACGCATAATAAGGCGCCAGCTTTTTTGGCAATGGTTGCCGTAGCAGCAATATCGGTGATATTCATGAGAGGATTGGTAGGGGTTTCAATCCAGATCAGTCGGGTTTTTGGAGTAATGGCGGCTTCAATATTGGCAATAGAAGCAGTGTCTACATACTTAAAAACAATACCAAATTTGGCAAACACTTTTGTAAATAGTCGATAGGTGCCACCGTACATATCATGGGGGGCGATTACTTCATCGCTGGGGCTCAGTAATTTGATAACTGCATCGGTGGCAGCAACTCCACTGGAAAATGCCAAACCAAATTTTCCGAATTCAATGGCAGCCAGGGCTGTTTCCAGTGCTTGTCGGGTGGGATTTTGACTACGGGCATATTCAAATCCTTTATTTACGCCCGGGGCTTCCTGCACATAGGTAGAGGTTTGAAAGATGGGCGTCATAATGGCGCCGGTAGAGGGGTCGGGTGTTGCTCCGGCATGGATATAGGTAGTAGCTGTTTTCATAAAGCAGATTTATGCAAAGATGGGTTATTATCAGAAGAATCGGTTAACAGGCGTTATTTAAACTGCAGATAATTCCCGCATTCTCGTTTGGGCAAATTTTTTCAGTTCAGGAAAAAAATCGGCATATATTTTTTGTAACAGATAGTATTCGCTTTCAAAAAGTCGGAAAGCAGGAAGGGCATCTTCCAAAAATTTGGCGCGCCGCGCTATTCCATGAAAACTTTTTTCAATGGAATGGATATGGTGATAATTTGCCAACCAGTTGTGTTGTATCATGTAGGGTAAAACCTTCTTGAAAGTTTCGGGTAAGAGCGAAGATTGCGACTCTAGATGAACGTATACTGATTGGGAAAACATTTCCCATCCTTCGGGTGGAATTTCTGCTGCATCCAAGCTAAGAAAGTGATCAAACACAATATCGATCAATGGTCCGGCATACCCTCCGGAGGCGGGCTTTAGTAATTTTTTGGCCTCGCGTGTAGATGGGTGGCTATCGGTAAAGGTATCAATAGCCCGGTGAAGCTGGATGCCTTTTTGAATGTTTACGGGAAAAGTATATTGATTTCGGCCTTTTACAAAATCACTGATCATATTGCCGGTAAGAATATCGGGCTGCTGAAAAGATAAAACGGCGTGGGCAAGATAATTCATGGTTCATTTACTAACGGGCACTTTCTGTAGTACCTGCTTTTTCGCGTACAAAATCCCGCATGGTGATAAATGATCCTTCGGGTTGCAAATCAGCTATCAGCCGATATAATCTTTCTAGTAAGGCTTCTCCCTGAATGCGATGTGTATAGGTAGGTAATCCATAACTATTAAGATCAATAAATTCCCAGGGGTGAAAATACAAACAGCAGTATCCGTCTTTTTGCAGGGTTTGCAATGCCAACTTTTTATAAAAGGAATAGGGGAAGTTTTTAAAACTTAACCAGAATAGGGGGATTCGAAGATTAGCACTTACCGATGCGGGTACCCGAATGATTCCTGCTTGGTTAGTAAAGGTACGTGGGGCACTTATGTGATTGTATTTTCCCGGTATCCAGGTAGGGTGAATGGAAGAGTCGTAATCGTATCCGGCGTTAGCCACCCATTGCATATCTACTGCTTTCATTCGCGGCATGCGAAGGCCGGTAACCGGTTGTTGAATGACGGATTCCAGTGCTATTTTTGATGTGGTTAGATGTTCGGC
>JBIINW010000269.1:0-3128 GCA_044337245.1 Sediminibacterium sp.
CTTTGCCGCAAATTCAAAAACAGGTATGGTGTTCAGAAGCATGAAATATTGTCTGGTAGCGGTTTTGAGCCTTTTTTTATTGATGATTGCCCCATCTCTCTCTGCTCAGGAAAACCATGAGGCGGCTTCCCATGAAAATGGGGGTGAAAAGAATAAAGATTTTGATGCAGCGGAAGTGATTTTCGGACATATCCTGGATAATCATGAGTTCCACCTCACAGAATACCACGACGCCGCTGGTAATCTCCATCCAATTTCCATTCCACTTCCTATTATCGTTTATTCTCCCCAGCGCGGATTGAGTGTATTTATGTCGTCTCGTTTTGAGCATGGTCATGCCACTTACAATGGATATCAATTGAAGGAGGAGAAAATTGAAGCCGTTCGCGAAGATGGATCAATCGACGAAGGAGTAAAACTGATTGATTTATCCATTACGAGAAATGTTGCCCAGATGTTGATTGCTTTGGCAATATTGGTTTGGTTGATGGTATCCATTGCCAATTCCTATAAATCTGGTTTGGGAGTTACCTCAGCGCCTCGTGGCAAACAAAATTTACTTGAACCAGTAATTACTTTTGTTCGTGATGAAGTAGCAAAACCAAATCTGGGTCATAAATACGAAAAGTACCTGCCCTATTTATTAACTACGTTTTTCTTTATTCTGATTAATAATATTTTCGGTTTGATTCCCGGTACGGCAAATGTTACTGGTAATATTGCTTTTACCGTGGTATTGGGCTTGATTTCTTTTGTGGTGATTCTGTTCAGTACGAACCGTCATTTCTGGGGGCATATTTTTAACCCACCCGGAGTACCGGGCTTTGTTAAGCCAATCTTGATATTGGTTGAATTTTTGGGTGTGTTTATTAAACCCTTTGCATTGATTATCCGTTTGTTTGCGAATATGGTGGCAGGTCATATAATCATCATCTGTTTAATTTCCTTGATTTTTATATTTGGTCAAATGAGTTCAATAGCCGGATGGGCAACTTCACCGGTGGCGATTGGGTTTACGGTTTTCATTTATATGATTGAGGTGTTGGTGGCATTTTTACAGGCATTTATTTTCACCAACCTTACGGCAGTATTCATTGGAGCGGCTTTTGAAGGAGAACACGATCATTCAGAAGCAGCCCATCACTAAACGTTTTTATTCACTATAAATACAATGATCATGAGTTCGAATTTGATTTTACTGGATGCCTTAGCAAATGCAGGTGGTGCCATTGGTGCTGGCTTAGCTGCTATTGGTGCAGGATTAGGAATTGGTCAAATCGGTAAGGGTGCTGTTGAAAGCATTGCCCGTCAACCGGAAGCCATGAACGACATTCGTGCCAACATGATTCTGGCTGCAGCCTTGGTTGAAGGTGCTGCTTTGTTCGGAATTATCGTAGGTTTCCTTGCTATGGTTTTGTAATTAACAAAACTAGCATAACATTACAACCGCATTCAATGCACAGGGCGGCGAATGCGGTTTCTTTAGAAGATTATTACTGGTAATATAAATCGTACGTTATGAAACTATTGACTCCCGATCCGGGGTTGCTGATATGGACCCTCCTCGCTTTCTTGGTGGTGTTTTATATTCTTAAAACGATGGCGTGGCCCGCTATTTTAAAAGGATTGAAAGAGCGTGAGCAGAACATTGGAGAAGCCATTGCAACTGCCGAAAGAGTGAAAGGCGAAATGGCTGCCCTCAAAAATGAAAATGAGGTAATGATGGCCCAAGCTCGTGAAGAACGCAGTCAACTGATGAAAGAAACCCGTGAGCAAACGCAAAAAATGATCAGCGACGCCAAAGACAAAGCCAAAACCGAATACGATCGCATTGTTGCAGAAGCACAGCTCGCCATCAATCAGCAAAAAAATGCTGCCCTTACCGAGGTTAAAAATCAGGTAGGTGCCTTGGTGATTGAAGTGAGTGAAAAAATTCTCCGCAGAGAATTGAGCAATAAATCTGAGCAGGAAAAATATATCAACGAATTAGCCGAAGGAGTGAAACTGAACTAGTATGCCCAATCCACGTTTAGCTGCCCGATATGCCAAAAGTTTGGTAAGCCTTTCCCAGGAACAGGGAAACCTGGAAGCCGTATATGCCGACATGAGTTATTTGTCGGCAGTGTGTAAGCAAAGCCATGAGTTTGTGAATCTGCTGAGAAGCCCCATCATTAAGGCAGATCAGAAAGGTAAAATCATGGATGCGATTACCCGCGGCAAAATTGGTGCCCTAACCGAAGCTTTTATCACCTTGCTGATTAAAAAAGGCCGAGAGTCGGATTTGCCCGAAATCGCGGGTGCTGTTGTTGAGCAATACCACGAAATCAAAGGTATTCACCTAGTTAAACTCACTACCGCTGCTCCGGTTGGGGAGTCGATGAAACAATATATCGAGCAGAAAGTAAAAAAGGAGAAAGGCTTGGGAACCGTGCAGCTAGAAACGGTGGTGGATGAAAAAATAATCGGCGGATTTACGCTGGAAATGGATAATCAACTGCTCGACGCCAGTATTTTGAGAGACTTGAAAGACATTAAGCGGCAGTTTGATAAAAATTTATTTGTACACAATATCCGATAAAGCGGGACTTATTATAAACTAACAATTTAAAAGTATATCAATCATGGTAGACATTAAACCTGATGAAATTTCAGCGATTCTGCGTCAGCAGCTGAGCAATTTTAATGTAGGCGCAGACCTGGAAGAAGTGGGAACGGTATTGCAGGTAGGGGATGGTATTGCCCGCGTTTACGGATTAAATGGCGTACGCAGTGGTGAGCTGGTAGAATTTGATAATGGCGTTAAAGCCATTGCCCTTAACCTGGAAGAAGATAATGTAGGGGTGGTATTGATGGGAGAAGGTGCTGGTATTAAAGAAGGTGCCAAAGTGAAGAGAACCGGACAAATTGCTTCTATTAAAGTGGGAGAAGGTGTGGTAGGACGGGTAATCAATACTTTGGGCGAACCCATCGATGGGAAAGGTCCTTTAGTAGGTGAATTATACGAAATGCCCCTGGAGCGGAAAGCCCCCGGTGTAATTTATCGTGAGCCTGTTAAAGAGCCACTGCAAACTGGTATCAAAGCTATTGATGCCATGATTCCCATCGGACGTGGTCAGCGGGAATTGGTT
>JBIINW010000270.1:0-3101 GCA_044337245.1 Sediminibacterium sp.
GGTTCTAAAGGTCCAGCGGACCGAAACCTTACTCTCCCTCACTCTAGCCCTTAATATCCTGCCACCGAATCATCGCCCCTTTTATCGGCGGCTGTCTCGCGTTTTCCGGTTTTATTAATTAAAATCGCTTCGGTTCTGCCAATCGATCCTCTTTCCGTTATCTTATAACCCATCTGTTGCAATGTTTTTTTGGTATTGGCATCAAAATCTTTCTCCACCGCTACTTCATCCGGCAGCCATTGGTGGTGGAACTTGGGTTTATTGATTGCCTCATCGGCCGACATGCCAAAATCAACCACATTAATAATGGCCTGAAATACGGAAGTAGGAATAGTAGTTCCTCCGGGAGTACCTACTACCAGCAGGGGTTTGTTGTTTTTTAATAATAAAGTAGGCGTCATCGAACTTAACATTCTTTTTCCGGGTGCGATGGCATTGGCTTCTCCACCTACTGCTCCATACATATTGGGTACGCCGGGTTTGGCACTGAAGTCGTCCATTTCATTGTTTAGTAAAAATCCGGCACCACCCACCACCGTTCTGCAGCCATATCCTCCGTTAAGCGTAGTGGTTACGGCTACCATATTCCCTTCGGCATCCATTATACTCAGATGCGTAGTTTGCTCGGATTCTTTAATAATACCCGCTTTTACATTGCTGCTGCTGCCCGCTTTGTCGGCAACATAATCACTCATCCGCTGTGTTACATAGGCATCACTCAGTAAGGTTTTTACTGGCACCGGAAAATAATCCGGATCACCCATATATTCAGCCCGGTCGGCATAGGCTCTTCTCTCGGCTTCAATCATTAATTGCACACTCTTGGGCGTTTGAAAGCCCATTTCCTTTACCGGATATTTCTCAATCATTTTTAGCATTTGGCCTATCAGCAATCCACCACTACTCGGCGGAGCGAAACTAATTACCTGGTGATCGCGATAGGTAAATTCCAATGGCTTACGCAATTTGGCGGTATAGTTGCTCAGATCTTCTACAGTTATAATGCCATTCCCTCTTTTCATTTCTTCTACAATCAATTTGGCAGTTTCTCCCTGATAAAAACCGGCGGCACCATCTTTTTGCATGCGGCGCAGGGTGCCAGCCAGCTCTTTTTGAATGAGGGTATCCCCGGCTTTCCATTTTTCGGTTTTTACAAATGCGGAGGGTCGGGTGCTATTTTTAAGGAACGACTCACGGGTACTATTTAATCCCGCTGCTTCCTTTTCGGAAATTACAAAACCATGCTCAGCTAGTTCAATGGCAGGTTGAATGAGGGTTTTAAAGGGCAGTTTTGCATATTCCATGGTGGCAAATAAGCCTGCCACTGTTCCGGGTATGCCGGATGCTAAATGACCTTGCTGTGAAAGCATCAGTTGTACCTGTCCATTTTTATCCAGGTACATATCTCTGTTTGCTTTAGATGGGGCTGCCTCTCTATAATCAATACCTACGAGCTCTTTATTGGCTTTGCGGGCAAGTAAAAATCCTCCGCCCCCTAAATTCCCGGCACCGGGATATACTACTGCCAGCGTAAGTTGTACGGCAATGGCTGCATCAAATGCATTCCCACCTTTTTTCATAATAGTGGCTCCCACTAAACTTGCCAGTGGATGTGCCGTGCCTACGGCTGCTTTATTAAACACGCCATTCTTTACAATGGTATAATGGAAAGGGTCTATTTCCTTTCCGGGGCCCACCCAAGAGCCAGACTGCTGGGCTGCCAGTTGCCATCCAACCAAGCAAAAGCCCGAAATAAAAAGTAGTTTTCTCATGGCAGAAAATTAGTGTTTTTTACATTATAAATATTCATTGTTGGCCGAGTGTGATTAACTTGGTAAAAAATGGCTTTCCAGCCCCAAAATTGTTGCTTATTTTCACCGACTATAGGATGCTTCTATTTTAGAGGGGGTATCCATTATCAACCCTTTATTTATTTACTTATGCGGTTAATTTTAAGTTTGTTTTTCTCGTTAGCCATGGGTATAGTATCCGGCCAACCAATTACCTCTCCCGAATCATTTCTCGGATATCAGATTGGCACCCATTTTACCCGTCACCACCAAGTAATGGATTATTACAAATTGGTGGCATCCCAACAACCCAATCGCGTAAAACTCGCGAATTATGGTAACACCAATGAGGGCAGACCGCTGATGCTCGCATTTATTGGTTCGCCCGAAAATCTGCAGCGCTTAGAAAGCATCCGCCAAAACAATTTGGCATTGGTTTCGGGTAAACAAAATGCCAAACCTGCCGATATGCCTGTTATTGTATGGCTGAGTTACAATGTGCACGGCAATGAATCTTCCTCCACGGAAGCCTCTTTGCTTACCCTTTATCAGTTAGCCAATCCCGAAAATCAGTCCGTAAACAACTGGTTAAAAAATACCCTCATCATTATGGATCCCTGCATCAATCCGGATGGGAGAGACCGCTACGTAAACTGGTATAATTCAGTGGCAGGGGATGAATATAACCCCGATCCTGCAGTTCGCGAACACGCAGAACCCTGGCCGGGTGGAAGGGTGAATCATTATTATTTCGATTTAAACAGAGACTGGGCCTGGCAAACACAAGCAGAAACCCGGCAACGCATGAAAATGTATAACCAGTGGATGCCCCAGGTTCATGTAGATTTTCATGAGCAAGGCATTAACGGACCCTACTATTTTGCCCCGGCTGCTGCCCCCTACCACGAAGCAATTACCCAATGGCAGCGTGATTTTCAGCTCCAGATTGGAAAAAATAATGCCGGATATTTTGATAAAAACGGTTGGCTGTTTTATACGAAAGAAAGATATGATTTGCTCTATCCTTCTTATGGTGATACCTATCCAATCTATAATGGCGCCATCGGAATGACGTACGAACAGGCCGGTGGAGGAAGAGCCGGATTAGGCATTTTAAAGGGCGATATGGATACCCTCACCTTGGTTGATAGAGCCCAGCATCACTATACAACTGGAATATCTACCATTGAAGTTTCTGCTGCCAATCAGGGTAAGCTATTAAAAGAATTTCAGCAATTTTTCGATGATGCCCGTTCCGGAAAAGGAGCAGAATATAAAACCTATGTGCTTACCTGTTCTGATGAAAATAAA
>JBIINW010000086.1:0-11187 GCA_044337245.1 Sediminibacterium sp.
GTACCACCGCGGAGGAAATTTGATTTATGCCATTTGTAAATATTGGGCGGCTACCTGGTTTTTGTTGATTGGCGTTCGCCATGAAGAAATTTTTGAGCACCCACACGACACGGGCAAGCAGTGGGTATTTGTAGCCAATCATATCTCGTATATGGATATTCCCCCCATCGTACTGATGGCTCCACAACCAATCCGTATTTTGGGGAAATATGAAAGCAGTAAGATTCCTATTTTTGGATGGATTTACCGGGCAGCCGTAATTTTGGTTGATCGCCGCAATCCCGAAACCCGGGCACAAAGTTTTCGCGAACTAAAAACAGCACTCAACCGAGGAGTATCAATTTTTCTGTTTCCGGAGGGTACGTTTAATATGCGGGAAGATAAGCCATTAAAAGACTTTTTTGATGGGGCTTTTCGGCTGGCGATTGAAACCGGTACACCCATAAAGCCGATGATCTTACCCGACACCATCGACAGGCTGCATTTTAAAAGTCTTTTCTCCCTTACCCCCGGTCGCTGCCGGGTAATATTTTTAGAAGAAGTACCGGTAATGGGGTTAGAACCTGCCGATATTCCTTTTTTAAGAGAAAAAGTATACCACATTATGGATCAGGCCCTACGCAGGTATCGTTTCTATCCACCCGCATAATGCGTACATTTGAGAAAATATCGTTGCCTTGTTTGTTGAAGTAATAATTCCCCTGGCCCTGCCCAAAAATTATACCTGGTCGGTTCCCGACACCTTGCAATCGCAGGTAGCAGTTGGCAAGCGAGTAGAAGTATTGCTAGGAAAAACCAAACGGTATGCCGGTATAATCAAGCAGATACTAACCAAGGCGCCCGATAGTTTTATACCCAAACCCATTTTGCAGGTATTAGATGAAGAACCGATTCTGCATGCGCAACAGTTAGCTTTTTGGGAGTGGATGGCAGCCTACTATATATGTACCGAAGGAGAAGTAATGCAGGCAGCGGTTCCTGCCAATTTGAAACTAAGTAGCGAAGGTATCCTCTGTTGGAATGAAGCCGCCCCCTCCCCGGATGCAAGTTTGAGTGATTTAGAATATCTGTTAGCAGAAGCGCTGGAGATAAAGAAAACTTTGAAGATGTCGGAAGTGCAGGAGTTGCTGGATGTAACGGATGTGTATCGGGTAATTAAAAAATTAATTGAGAAAGACTATTGCTTTATTTGGGAGGAGCTGAAGCAAAAATATAAGCCGAAAACGATTCAGTATTTGCAATTACATGCCACGTATCAACAAGAAGAGGCACTGGAAAAATTATTGAACGAATGGGGCTCGGCTGCACCCAAGCAAATGGAAATGTTGTTGGCCTTTTTGCATTTGAAACAAGCGGAGGGCGAAGTAACCCGGCATGCCTTGTTAGAAAAATCCGGTGCCAGTGCCGCTCAGCTGAAAGCCTTGATAGATAAGGGCATACTGCAACCCGAAAGAAAAATTACAAGTCGTATTGCTACCACACCCAAAAAAATTCAGCTCCCCTTTACCTTAACGCCGGTGCAACAAACCGCCATGAGCAGTATAGAAGCAGGATTTGAAAAAACACCGGTTTGTTTGCTGCACGGAGTAACAGCCAGTGGTAAAACAGAAATTTATACAACCCTTACTGTTCCTGTATTGCAGCGGGGAGCACAGGTATTGTATATGTTACCGGAAATTGCGTTAACGGCACAAATTATTAGGCGTTTACAGAAGAGTTTAGGGGGATATGTTTGGGTATATCATTCCAAGTTCAGCGCAAATGAGCGCGTAGAAATCTGGAACCGGGTAAAATCGGGAGAACCAATTGTTGTATTAGGCGCAAGATCAGCATTGCTGTTGCCCTTTCAAAATTTACAATTGATTATTTGCGATGAAGAACATGATGCCTCTTACAAGCAACAGGAGCCTGCACCGCGTTATCATGCCAGGGATGCCGCTATTTATTTGGCGCATCAGTCGAATGCCAAAGTGTTACTGGGCAGTGCCACTCCATCGATGGAAAGCTATTATAATGCCCAACAAAAAAAATATTCGCTGATAACATTATCAGAGAGATACAATAACTGGGCATTACCCGCTATTGAAATCATCGACCATAAAACGCAGGCCGCGCAAGTACCAGCCCAACGCATTATTACGCCTGCCTTGCAGGAGCAGATACAATTAGCTCTTGCCAATAAGCAACAGGTTATTCTTTTTCAAAACAGAAGAGGCTATTCACCCTATCAGATTTGTAATACTTGTGGGTGGATACCCACCTGCCATCAGTGTAATGTGAGTTTAACGTATCATAAATTCAAGCATCAGCTGAGTTGTCACTATTGCGGCACACAATATCCGGTGGTGCAAACCTGTGCTGCTTGTGGGATGCACGATTTTAATAAAAAGAATTTTGGCACCGAAAAAGTGGAGGAGCTAGTAAACGAACTTTTTCCGGAAGCAAGAGTCGCGCGAATGGATTTTGATTCGGTAAAGGGGAAATATGAACATGATACGCTGATAAAATTATTTGAGCAGCATCAGATTGATATTTTGATTGGAACTCAGATGGTGGTAAAGGGATTGCATTTTGATGAAGTGAGTTTGGTAGGTATTATTGATGCCGATGGGTTAATGCAGTTTGCCGATTTCCGCGTAAATGAAAGAGCGTTTCAATTGATGGAACAGGTGAGCGGCCGGGCGGGAAGAAAGGAAGGAGGCGGAAAAGTATTAATTCAGGTAAATCAATTACATCATCCGATAATTGGATGGGTACAAGCGCATGATTATACAGGGTTCTATGATTTTGAGGTAGAAAAGCGAAAGCAATTTGGATATCCACCTTTTACAAGACTGATTAAACTGGTTTGCAAGCACAAGGAAGATGCGATTGCGGCAGATGCAGCTTTGGCTTTGCAGCAAACGCTGGAAAAGAAAGTGGGCTGTTGGATTTCGGCACCAGCACAGCCACCGGTAAATCGGGTGCGCAATCAGTATATATGGGAATTGCTTATAAAACTTCCTAAGGCAAGTGCACAAACACAACGAGTAAAGCAGGCTATACAAGAATCAATCACAGCTGTACAGCAAAGCAAATCGCATTTCCGGTCGGTACGAATTTTTGCAGATGTAGACCCTGTGTAAATTAACTGTCTCCCCACCAGGCGTACCCTAAACTTTCTATATTTCACCTATTCCCCACTTCACAGTTCCCATCTACCCAAATCCTGTCTATCTACCCCCTTTAAAACCACCTGCTCACCGCATAAAGCAATTGGCTTCCCAAATTCACAGACTCTATAACCTTCCATCCTAAAGCCCGCAGGCTTACCTCCCCAGAGCCAGTGGCTCGACACCTTTCTCACCCAAAGCCGAAGGCTTCCCAGAGCCAGCGGCTCGACACCTTTCTCACCCAAAGCCGAAGGCTTCCCAGAGCCAGCGGCTCGACACCTCACTAAAAAAGGGCTATCTTTTCAGATAGCCCTTCGGAGTATAGTAGTAGTTAACTAGCAATTATTTAAAGCGAGGCAACATTTCAACTCTACGGTTATCTTGTCTGCCTTTAGCTGTTTTATTATCAGCAACCGGTCTATCACTTCCAAAACCAGTAGACGTGATACGATCTGCTGCAATTCCCTTACTCAGGAAGTATTTCTTAATTGCATCAGCACGCTTTTGAGACAGCGCCTTATTTATTTTTACAGATCCTGTATTATCGGTATGGCCTTCAATATCCACATTTAATGTAGGATACTTGTTCAGCTGATCTAAAGCATACTGCAATTTTTGAGGAGCCAATTTAGGGAATGCAAACTTTGCAGTACCTGTAACAAAGTAAATGCTCTTAGCAGCTACTTTTAAGTCAGCAGCCAAATCAGGACAACCTGCATTACTTGCAACACCAACAATAGTGGGACACTTATCTTCTTCGTCGTTGATACCATCGCCGTCTGTATCAGGGATAGGGCAACCTTGGTAGCGAGCTAAACCTGGAACGGTAGGACACTTATCTTCTTCGTCGTTAATACCATCTTTGTCGGTATCAGGGATTGGACAACCTTGGTATTTAGCCAAACCTTTAACGGTAGGGCATTTATCATTTTCGTCGTTGATACCATCGCCGTCTGTATCTGGTACAGGACAACCTTCGTATTTGGCAACGCCTGGTACGGTAGGACATTTATCTTGAGGATCGAAAATACCGTCTTTGTCAGTATCAACTGGTGGCGGTGGAGGCGGTGGTGGTGGTGGTGGAACTACAACAACGGGTTTCTTGTCTTTTATGGGAGAAGCTATTCCAATAGAGTAGTTCAGGTGGTTTGTAGAAAGAGCAGAAATTTTGATATTGTAACCAAAAAGAGCGTTGACAAAAGTACCTTCAGAAAGTTTAATCTGTAATCCGGCTCCAGTTGGTGCATAAGCAGCAAAGTAGTTACCGGCGTACATGGAAGCACCTACACCCAAATGGATATATGGAACAATCACATGTTTATCGGTTAACAGCTTAATGTTAGCGGCCGCACTCAATTCCATTAAAAATTTATTGTCCGTAGAAGAGGCAACCCCAGAAAAGTATGAAAAGGGATATTTAGTAAATGAACCCGCCAAACTACCCTGGAAGTCGATATAATCGGTCAACCCCTGGTAGTAATTCAGGCTAAGGCCGGGCGCCATATTGCCGACTTTGGTCCATAATTTATTGTTCAGTACATTAGACAATGAAGTCTTATCAACCAAGTTGGCCGTGTACATATCCTTTAAAAAAAAGCTGATCCCAAAACTGGGTTGTTTTTTATAGGACGTCATGGGTTGTGAAAATGCCATAGCAGACACACACACAGCAACCATGAAAAGCATAATTTTCTTCATAATCAGTTTTTTAATTTATGAGCAAAAATACAGGTAGTTATTGAATTTAGAAAATTAAAGCAATACGAAATTATTAATTATTTTTTGATGGGGATAAAAGGGGTAAAAACCTGACTAAATGCCGCTTTTGGGGTTGAAAGTTCAACAATTTACCTGCTTGGTCGCTTAATTGCACAACAACTTCTTTATCAGCAGCTGCCGGAATCCGGTCGTTTACCCATACTTCCACCCATTTTCCCGATGAAACGCTGATAACCCGGATGCGGGAATTCAGGGGTACGAGGTTACAGGCGGCTGTCATTAAGGCAGGTTGATATTTCTCTCCTGAGCTCGTTTTTTTGCCTTTATACGTGGGTGGGTAAATAGTAGCCAGGCCACTATAACCCGAGTCGGGAGGGGCTGGGGAAGCATTTTTTAATGAATCGGGTTTCGGGGCGGGCAGTTTATGGGAAGAATCAGTTAACGTTTTTGGGGATGGAACTATAGTGAGTGTTTCCACTTTAACTTTAGTAAGGCCTGCTTCCACAAAATCGAGCTTACGGGCAACGCGTACGCTCACATCCACTACCCGCCCCTTTTTGGCCATGCGGGGATGCATCCGATCGTTGATACGCAGTATCACCGTTTTGCCATTTTTTGAATTGGTTACCAGCACCCAGGTATTAAGGGGCAGATTATTACTTGCCGCAGTTAATTTTTCATTCCTGAATTTTTCTCCAGTGGCGGTTATGGTTCCATCTAAACTTACACTGTAAAAACTGGCAACCCCCTTTATGTTTTTGCCTGATTTTTTAAAATGATATCCCGAAACCGGATCGAGGATATAAGTTGAATCCATTACCCCCTTTACATTACTGCTATCTGTTAGCACGGCTGATTTCGTTCGCAAGGTATCTACTAATTGTACCCGAATCTGATTAACCGATGCTGTTTCAAACTGAAGTAAGGCTGCCGGCTCCTCTCCCAATGAAAGCCGCATTCCCTTGGTAGCGGGATTGGAAGAAATCCGCTGGTTCACCTGAACAATTAGTTTATATTGATTTACGGGATTAATAACCAGCACCCAAGAACCTATAGGAAACTCTGAGCAAGCAGCTGTATACCATCTTACCCCTGAAAAATCAGCTGCCGTGTCGGTTAGTGGAACATTCCGTTTTTTATCTACTATCCCCTGCCCCCGTATTACCGAACCCCTAAATTTATAAAAAAGAGTGTCGAACCGGATGCCATCCTGCGTGTACACTTTTATCAGTACCCAGTCCTTTCCCGGACCGGAAAAACTAAATCCCAGCAAAACTGCCAGCAGCAATCCACCCAAAATCCAACCTTTTATTTTCATACAAACAGGCCTTTACAGAGGTTGCCGGGCTAGCCGGACCTCCCTTTTGATACTGTGAAGGTAATTTAGTAACCCGGCATGGGCATACGTATTAATAAAATATAAAATTCATAAAGACACTTTTTAGAAGAAGGTGGGTGATAATCAACTAATATAATTATTAATTAATTATAACTAGTATCCGAGACACTACATCGGCAGAACCTACGGTTCTATGTCAACGGATTAAAATCCGTTGTTAAATATGTGGGGAGGCTACGCCTTTTGGCTAACAGCTGAATTTTTGCAGGAAGCACAAATGATATGTGAATGCATTCGATTAAATATCGGTTACTGCTACTACGGAATCTAAATTAATAGGGCCATGCACATGCGGAAAAACTTCATTCAGGCTACCGGCTAGCTCGTACACAAGCGGGGGCTGTATTTTATCTTTTTGGAGCGTTAGCTTTACTAAATCGGTTTGGTTGGCAAAATAACGTTGCAACACACCCGGCACTTGCTGAGCGGTTGAGCAATGAATATACCCCTCTTCTTCGAATCGGGGTGAGCTAAGTTTGCCTGCTTTCTGGGCTGCTTCCCACCAGCTTCTGGTGGTTACATGGTATATATAATCTGTTTCCAAGTTATGTAGTTTTTGTTAGTGAATTATAATTTTATTATTGTGGGTATTCTGCGGTCTATCATTAGTAAGTCTGCAATTACCAACGCGGTAACTGCTTCTAACACTACCGGAACACGTAAGGCTATACACAAATCATGTCGGCCTTTTACAGAAAAGGGAACTACCGAATCGGTATCCCGGCTCCAGGTAAGTTGCTCTTTAGGGGTGGAGGATGTTGGCTTAACTACTACCCTAAATACCAACTCCCCGCCGGTAGTTAATCCACCCAAAATGCCCCCGGCATGGTTGGTTTGGGTATTGCCATTTTTATCGAGTAAGGCATCATTGTGTTCAGAGCCCAACATCTGTGCAGCAGCAAATCCTGCACCAAACTCAATGCCCTTAATAGCTGGTATGGCAAAAACAGCATGTGCTAAGAGTGACTCTACTGAATCAAAAAAATGTTCTCCTAATCCAACCGGCAAACCTTGTACCCGGCATTCTACAATGCCGCCAATGCTGTCTTTTGCCTGAATGGCTCTTTGGAGACCTGCTTCCGTATCTTTTTCTCCCCCTATTTCTAAAATGCTTGCTTGCAACTTAAGTGAAGTGCCTGCAGCTGCAGCATAGTGCTGTAAAAGCTTTTTTGCAACAACACCAGCGCCAACCAAACAAACGGTAAGTCGGCCACTGAAATGTCCGCCGCCTCTATAATCTTCAAAGCCGCCGAATTTTTCACCGGCTACCCAATCGGCATGGCCAGGTCGGGGTACGTCGCGTTGGCGAGTATAATCTTCGCTTCGGGTATTCTTATTTTCAAAAATTATAGTAAGTGGAGCACCCGTGGTATAGCCATTACACCAGCCAGATTGAAAGATGGGAATATCATCTTCCTTTCGAGGAGTGGTACCTTTTTGGATACCCCCTTTTCTGCGTTCGATATCTGTTACAAAATCTTCAGCAGTTAAGGGCAATCCGGCAGGACATCCATCCACCGTTATACCCACACAAGGGCCGTGTGATTCACCAAAAATGTGCAAACGAAAAAGGTGGCCAAAACTATTCAAGGGTTCTAAAATTTTATTGTTCGGTAAGGGTTACATCCGCGCCCAATGCTGCCAGGTGCTGATAAAAATCGGGATACGATTTGTTGATGGCTTCTGCTACTGCAATATCTACGGGTTGTGCGGCTCGTAAAGCAGCTACGGCACAGGCCATGGCAATGCGATGATCGTGATGGGAATGAACACTTGCTCCCAGCAATATTTTTCCGCCAGTAACCATCATCTCATCGCCTACCAACTCAATATCCACCCCCAATTTAGCAAATTCCTGCTGTAAAGTAAGCGCCCGGTTACTTTCTTTATGTGCCAATCGGGATGTACCCTTAATAACAGATGTGCCATTACAACAGGCTGCCAACGCCACCAAGGGAGGAAATAAGTCGGGGCAATGGGTAGCATCTAAATGAAAGGCTTGTAATTTTCCAGTGCCGGTTTCTACAAAATTATCTCCGATGGTTAACACGCATCCGGTTTGTGCTAATGCCAATAAAATAGCTTTATCCGCCTGAGAAGAATGCTGACTGATGCCATTTACCCGAACATTTCCGGCAATAGCACCTGCAACTAATAAAAACGAAACACTGCTCCAATCGCCCTCAACCGTATATTGTATAGCATAGGGTGGCGGGGTGGATGCCGGCTTACAAGTAAAGGTTCGATGCTGCTGGTGGGTTACCAGTTTTCCAAAATGCTTCATTACATCGATGGTTAAATCAATATAAGGAGTACTCGCGAGGTTGTTCACGGTAATTACAGCATCGGAGGAATTGCTTGCACCAAAAGCCATCAGCAGTCCGGTTAAAAACTGCGAGCTGAGCGACCCGTCTACTGTTATAGAAGCAGGACTAAGTGGTCCTTGTATTTGTAAAGGAAGTTTGCCTTGGTTAGATTGGATTTGTACACCCAGCTGAGGAAAAATTTCATCAAAAAAATGCATGGGTCGCGTTACCAAACTTCCGGTACCTGAAATTGTTAGTGGCAACGAGCTAAGAGCTGCAATGGGCGTGAACATGCGAATGCCCAATCCGCTTTCACCACAATGAATATCGCTTGAGCGGGGATGAACACCGTGGGAAGTTATCAGTAAACTATGGTCGGATTGCATTTTTACTTCGGCACCTAGTTTTTGAATTACATCGATTGCCGCCAAATCGTCGTTGCTATGGCCCGGATTCAACAACCGTGTTTCACCAGTGTGCAATAAAGCGGCGGCGCAGGCACGTTGCATGCTGCTTTTACTGGCTGGTGCTTGTAAAACACCGGAAATATCGGAAGGTGATATAGTTGCCCTCATAATTTATTCAATCAGGCCAATCAGGCCAGTTGCCGAAGCCGGGTGATAAGTTCCTGAACGGGAATGGGCTCCACTACTCCCCTGCCCAGTTTTTCTAATACAATGTATTGCATGCCTGCTGCAGAATTTTTTTTGTCCTTTGTTAGCACATGGGCAACTTTTTTCCAATCGAATGTTGCCCGAGTAGGTAATCCATATTTAGCCAGCAAATCAATCAAAGCTTCTGCACCAGTAAACTTTTTTATTTGTGCAGATAAAAGTGCCGCATACGTCATACCAATGCTAACGGCTTCCCCATGACTCAGCTCGTATTGATTTTCGATGGCATGGCCGAGGGTATGTCCGAAATTTAATAGTTTCCGGTCGCCCTTTTCAAACTCATCTTTCAATACTACTTTAGTTTTTATCAGCACATTGGTGCGAATCAACCGAGCTAACTTTTTAGGATCGCGTTTGAATTGCGTTAGGCTAGTTTCTTGCAATAGCCGAAACAATTTGGCGTCTTTGATGGCTGCATGTTTGATGATTTCAGCAAATCCATTTCTCCATTCTGCCGGGGGCAGGGTTTTGAGGAAATCGATATCGAACAAAATAATTTCGGGTTGCCGGATAAGGCCTACCATATTTTTATACACCCCCACATCAATACCATTTTTTCCGCCGATGGAGGCGTCTACCATTGCGAGAAGTGAAGTAGGTACCAGGGCAAAACGTATGCCGCGCATGTATATGCCAGCAACATATCCCGTGATATCTGTAACAACGCCACCGCCTACTCCAATTAATACTGAACTGCGATCGGCACCTAATTGAATCAGTTGTTCGATAATACCATCAACGGTTGCTTGTATTTTATAAGCTTCGCCGGGCTTTAATACAATCGTATTCCATCCCTTGAACTTTTTACCGTGCCGGGCAAACACATGTTCATCCGTGATTACTACTGCTTTATCACGGCTAACCCACTGATCTATCTGCGAGAAGGAAGTATCAAATAGATACGAAACCTGGGCAGCAGAAAAAGTAAATGAAAGATGTTTACTGGCCATAACAAATACAACCCCTGATTATTGATTCATGATTTTATTTTGCTGCTGGATACTCTCCATGTGCACCGCGTCGAAGTAGCGGGTAACAAAATCTTTACTAAGCCCCAGCTTCTCTCCTTTTTGAAACGCTCTGTCGAGGATATCATTCCATCGATTGGTTTGCAGAATGGTGATATTATTTTGCTTTTTGTATTCCCCAATATTACAAGCAACCTTCATGCGCTGACTGAGAATTTGCATCAATTCATCATCTAGGTTATTAATTTGCTGGCGTAATTTTTCGAGATTGGCATGATACTCTTCTGATGCCACATCTTCTTTTCTCCAACGAATATTATCAACCATCTCACCCATTTTTTCGGGAGTGATTTGTTGTTTGGCATCGCTCCAGGCCATATCTGGGTCGATATGACTTTCTACAATCAACCCATCAAAATCCAGGTCGATAGCGGTTTGGGCTACTTCTTGTAATATATCCCTGCGTCCACAAATGTGCGAAGGATCGTTAATCATAAGGGTTTGCGGATAGCGGCGTTTCATTTCAATGGCCAAGTGCCACATGGGTGCGTTTCTATATTCGGTGTTACCATAAGAACTGAATCCGCGATGGATCAATCCTATTTGTTCTATACCTGCATTAGCTACCCGCTCCATAGCTCCCACCCACAATTCCAAATCGGGATTGATGGGATTTTTTATCAGCACAGGAACTTTTACACCGCGTAAGGCATCAGCCACATCCTGCACACTAAATGGGTTTACGGTAGTGCGGGCACCAATCCATAATACATCTACTCCAAAGTGCAGGGCATCCTCAACCTGTTTTCCGGTAGCAACTTCTACCGTTACCGGAAGACCGGTAATTTTTTTGGCAGCCTGCAACCAGGGTAATCCTTTGGTTCCTACCCCTTCAAAACTTCCGGGACGGGTGCGGGGCTTCCAGATACCGGCACGCAGCATATCAATTTTTCCGGTAGCCGCTAAACG
>JBIINW010000271.1:0-3094 GCA_044337245.1 Sediminibacterium sp.
CGGCTGAATTAATTATCAGGGGAGCATCTCCCGTGTTGGTGAAGGGGAAATAGAGCAGGGCCGTGTCGCCCATGGGAATTCTACCCAGATTCTTACTGGTGCTTTTCCAGGTTATTTGGGCTGGCTTGGGGGTAGGTGTTATTTCGCCGGCTGGGTTCGGGGAATTACAGCCTATAAGAGCATGAAATACAACATAGAAGAACGATGTCTGCCACCATTTTTTCATAAATATGATTTATGAATACAATACTAATATTTTATTCCGAAAGCCGGGAATTGTTAAAAATTTGTTGGCAATTATAGTAAAATATTATTGATAATCAATTTATTATAATTTAAAATAAAAAAAATTTAGCTTTTATAGCACGCGGTGTTAAGATTTTATTAAATTAGTGCCTTATTCTTCATAAACTAACTGCTATGCCATTAAAAAACCAACTGTTTTTGCGGAGTGCTATACTCTCGCTTATTTTCCTTTTCTGCAGTATCGGTGTTTTCGCACAGAAATCCGTTATCGGGAAAGTCACCAACAAATCTACTGGTCAACCACTTGCGGGGGCTACTGTTGCCATTAAAGGTACTACAGCCGTAACCGTTACTGGGAATGATGGTACTTTTACCATCAATGCGCCAGCCAATGCTACCCTATTGGTTACATCCATTGGGTTTGAAACTATTGAGCAGGCTGTGGGCGGCAAATCTGATTTTTCTTTTTCGTTAAGTGAAGCAACCAATCAGCTGAATGAAGTGCTGGTTACCGGTTATTCTGCGCAACGTAAAAAAGACATTACCGGTTCCGTATCTGTTGTAAACGTAAAAGATTTAAAAGCGGTTCCTGCCGGTAGTCCTGAACAAATGTTACAGGGTCGTGCTTCCGGTTTGAACGTAATTACATCCGGACAGCCCGGATCTGGTAGTAATATCCGTATTCGGGGTATCACTAACTTCGGAAATGTGGATCCGCTTGTAATTGTGGATGGTGTTCAAGGAAGCTTAACTAACCTGAATGCTGCTGAAATTGAATCTATTCAGGTATTGAAAGATGCCGGTGCCGCCTCCATATATGGTGTGCGTGGATCGAATGGGGTAATTGTGGTAACCACAAAAAGAGGTCGTTCTGGCCGTGCGGTGGTTAACTATGAAGCCTATGTTGGTAGGCAATATCCTGCATCGGGCAATCCATTTAATTTATTAGATACCAAAGGAATGGCTGACTTAACCTGGTTGGCATTAAAAAATTCTGGTCAACCCACCACCCATCCTCAATATGGAAGTGGTGCTTCACCAATTATTCCAGATTATATATTAAATGGGGGTGCTGCCGGTATTGTGGGAAGTATTTCTGCTGCCGACTTAGCAAAGTATAATGTATCCGACTTTAGCAAGCCTATTTACCAGATTACAGCTGCCAATAAGCAAGGTACCAATTGGTTCCAGGAGATTTTTGCTCCAGCCGGAATTCAAAGCCATACAGTTACGGCTAGCGGTGGTAATGATAAGAATACCTACCTGTTGTCGATGAACTATTTCAATCAGCAAGGTACTTTGATGGGTACTTATTTGAAGCGGTATTCTGTTCGTGCGAATACTACGTATAATATTACTAAGAATATCCGGGTGGGAGAAAACCTATATTTGTTCAACCGCGATAATCCTCAGATTGGTAACCAGAGTGAGGGAAATGCTATTTCGATGTCTTATCGTCAGCAACCTATTATTCCAGTGTACGATGTTTCAGGTGGTTTTGCAGGAACAGCTGCTAGAGGCTTAGGAAATGCACAAAATCCGGTGGCTAACCAGATGCGTTCCTTAGATAATAGAGGTAACTCTTGGGATATTCAGGGTAACGTATTTGCAGAAGTTGATTTCTTAAAGCATTTTACTGCCAGAACTGCTTTTGGTGGTACGATGAGCAACTTCTACTATTACAATTATGGCTATAGAACTTATGAGAACGCTGAAAATAATGGCTCTAATTCCTTCAGCGAAAATGCAGGTTTTAACCGTCAGTGGACTTGGACTAACACTGTTAAGTATAGCAATGTATTTAAAGAGAAGCATGCAGTAACTGCGCTGGCAGGTGTTGAAGCAGTTGAAGTGTATGGGAGAGGTGTAGGCGGAAATGCATTGGGCTTTTTTACCGACAATCCTAGCTTCCGTGTATTAAGTACAGGGTCTTCAGGATTTACCAACTATAGCTATGCATATCAAAATGCATTGTATTCACAGTTTGCAAAAGTTGATTATGCCTATGATGATAAATACCTGTTCAGTGCCACTGTAAGAAGAGATGGTTCTTCTCGTTTTGGTTCGGAGAAGCGCTTTGGTATTTTCCCTTCATTTGCTGCAGCCTGGAGAATATCTCGTGAAAAATTCATGAGCAATGTTAAATGGATTGATGATATGAAAATCCGTGGTAGCTGGGGTAAATTGGGTAACCAGGCGAACGTAGATCCTTCTAATGCTTTCAGTCAGTTTGGCGGAAGCCCCGGTGGATCTTTCTATGATATCAACGGTACCAGCACTTCTTCTGTTCAAGGGTTTAATGCAACCAGAATTGGTAACCCAAAAACTGGTTGGGAAGAAAATATCTTAACCAACTTTGGTATCGACGCCTTGTTGTTTAAGAATAAGTTGGATGTAAGTATCGAGTACTATAAGAAGACGATTAACGGTCTGTTGTTTTCAGACCAGGCTCCTGCAACTGTTGGAGGTGCTGCCTTACCGTCCGTTAATATCGGAGATATCCAGAACACGGGTTTTGACGCCTCCGTTACCTATCGTGGCGTGGCTAACAGAGATTTCAAATATGACGTAGGTGTTATTTTC
The DNA here is from genome assembly GCA_044337245.1 of Sediminibacterium sp. Lineage (GTDB taxonomy): Bacteria > Bacteroidota > Bacteroidia > Chitinophagales > Chitinophagaceae > Sediminibacterium. Next base: position 2,830 of record JBIINW010000271.1, read on the forward strand.
ACTACGTATAAAAGTACAATCAATAACATCCCCGGTAATTATTTTACTGCTGGTGGATCTAGAATTGGTGACTTCGTAAGAAATCAGGTTGGTAATCCGATTGGATCTTTCTTCGGATACGAAGTAGCAGGTATCTTCCAGGATGCATCTGATGTGTCTAGATCAGCCACACAGGATGGAGCTAAGCCCGGAAGATTCAAATACCGTGATGCCAATGGAGATAAAGTGATTACAGATGCCGACCGCGTGTTCTTCGGTAATCCCA
>JBIINW010000272.1:0-3081 GCA_044337245.1 Sediminibacterium sp.
TGGCACTTTTAACGTATGGACAAAAAAATTCGGCAACAACCCGAAGATGAAAGTCTTGCTGCTTCATGGCGGCCCCGGTGGCACTCACGAAGCCTTTGAAAGCTTTGAAAGTTATTTTCCGCAAGAAGGAATTGAATTTTATGAATATGATCAGTTGGGCTCGATGCTAAGCGACCACCCCACCGACAGCTCGCTCTGGACCACCGAACGTTTTGTAGAAGAAGTAGAGCAAGTGCGCATTGCGCTGGGGATGGATAAAAATAATTTTTATGTGTTGGGGCACAGCTGGGGGGGTATTCTTGCAATGGAATATGCCCTGAAATATCAGGCAAATATTAAGGGGCTTATTATTAGTAATATGGTGAGCAGCATCCCTCAGTATGTAGATTATGCCAATAACGTGCTGGCCAAACAAATGGATCCGAAAATAGTAGATACCATCCGATTAATGGAATCGAAAAAACAATATACCAACCCACGGTATATGGAAATTTTACAGCCGAACTATTATGAAAAACATCTCTGCCGCACAATTCCCTGGCCAGAGCCGGTAGTACGGGCATTTAGTCATATTAATCAAGAAATCTATGTGATGATGCAAGGACCCTCAGAATTTGGTGCCAGTGGCCGGCTGCTGAATTGGGACAGGAGCAAAGACCTGCCCAAAATTGAGGTGCCTACGCTTACAATAGGCGGAGAGCACGACACAATGGATCCGGAACACATGAAATGGATGTCTACACAGGTGAAAAGGGGCCGATATCTATATTGCCCCAATGGAAGCCACTGCTCTATGTGGGACGACCAGCCGCATTATTTTCCAGGAGTTATTGGTTTTATCAAAGACGTGAATGCCGGTAAGTTCTAATCCGTCGTTTACCGAAAAAAATCTTTGTTCACCGAAAAAAGGATGAATGGTTTTTCCGATGCGGTGAATTAGCTAGCTTTATTCTTATTCAAAAAACGCGCACTATGATAAAAAAAACAGCGCTCTTGTTGTCGGCACTCTTAATTGGCCGGCAAATACAGGCGCAAGAAACCTTTCCGACAAACGGAGTGGCCGATAAAAGGGAGGGATGTTATGCCTTTACTAATGCCACCATTGTTAAAGAATCTTCAACCACACTAATCAATGCTACCCTCGTGATTCGCGAAGGAAAAATCGTTGCCGTTGGAACCACCGGCGTGGTAATACCGAAAGACGCGGTGGTGATTGATTGTAAAGACAAGTTTATCTACCCGTCGTTTATTGACATCTACACCGATTATGGTATTGCCTCCGCACAACAGGCGGGTGGAGCAAGGGCCTCATTTAATTTTAATGCCCCGGCTCAAATTACATCTAATACCAAGGGGGCTTATGGATGGAATCAGGCCGTTCGCCCGGAAACAGATGCGGTGCGTCAGTTTGCCGTAGATGATGCCAAGGCAAAAATCTGGAGAGACCTGGGTTTTGGAGCCGTATTAACCCATGGCAAAGATGGAATTGCGCGCGGCTCAGGTGCAGTAGTTACACTGGCCAGCGAAAACGAAAATTCAGTAGTGCTTAAAGACAAGGCATCGGCACACTATTCGTTTAACAAAGGAACATCTGGGCAAAGCTATCCCAGCAGTTTAATGGGTAGCATCGCGCTGATTCGCCAATCTTATTTGGATGCACAATGGTATAAAAACAATTCAGCAAAAGAGGGGCTTAATCTATCACTTAAATCTTGGAACGACTTACAATCTCTTCCGCAAATTTTTGAATCAGACGACAAATGGAATGATTTGCGCGCTGCAAAAATTGGTAAAGAGTTTGGGGTACAGTATATCATCAAGGGTGGCGGGAACGAATATCAGCGGATAGCAGATATTGCCGCCCTCCAATCACCCTTTATTATCGGCCTGAACTTTCCAGCCGCGATGGATGTAGAAGATCCCGCTGACGCAAGAGCGGTATCCCTTGCGGATATGAAACACTGGGAGCTAGCACCGGGCAATCCCGGAGTAATGGAAAAAGCGGGGATTAATTTTTGCCTAACCGTTGCAGACTTAAAAGATCCAAAAACATTTTATACCAATCTGCGCAAGGCAATAGAAATGGGACTTTCGGAAAACAAGGCACTGGATGCGCTTACTAAAACACCTGCGAACTTAATTGGCGTGTATGATAAAGTTGGGAGTTTAGAAGTAGGCAAACTGGCAAATTTTATCATCACTAGCGGACCCGTATTTGCAGAAAAAACCAGCTTCTTACAAAACTGGGTGCAGGGAAATAAATATAGCATCAAAGACGACAATTGGAGCGACGTGAAAGGCGTGTACACCCTATCCATTTCCGGCGCTGGTGGAACGAACAATTATACACTCGACGTGAAAAGTGCTGCCGCAGCTAATGTAATTGGAAAAGATACCCTGACAGGAAAATTTAGTCACGACGGCAAAATGGTGAAACTGAGTTTCTCAACACAACCAGCTCGCAGAGCCGGAGGCGGTGCCAACATGGGTGGCGGAATGGGCCGTACCCCCGCACAATATCGTTTGAGCGGCGTTGCCAATGGCAATACCTGGAACGGAACCGGAGAAGATACTGCCGGCAACAAAGTTACCTGGTCGGCCAACTGGATCAGTACCGCCACGGTTGCGGCCGATTCTGCCAGAAAAAGACCAGCCGTTACACCAAAACTAGGACAAGTATCATATCCCTTTAATGGTTATGGCTGGGAAACCTCGCCCAAACAGGAAACGATATTAATTAAAAACGCCACGGTATGGACGAACGAAAAGGAAGGAAAGCTTGAAGGCGCCGATGTATTAATCAAAAATGGTAAAATTGTAAAGGTTGGCAAAAATGTAAGCGAAGATGGAGCGAGAGTAATTGACGGAACAGGTAAGCATGTAACAGCCGGAATCATAGACGAGCACTCGCACATTGCAGCGGCCACCATTAACGAGGGCGGACAATCCGTTACATCCGAAGTGCGCATTGCAGACAACCTCAATCCGGAAGATATTAATATATATCGCCAGTTAAGCGGAGGAGTTACAACTTCACATATATTACACGGATCTGCTAATACAATAGGCGGACAGACCCAG
>JBIINW010000087.1:0-11093 GCA_044337245.1 Sediminibacterium sp.
TTGATGCCCGAATTACAAATGGCTATCTTATTAGTAGCTGAGAATACGGTACAAGACCATTATTAATACTAATTAGATTGTATGCCATCCACCCAAACAGTTATCACCGGAATAGGGAGTTATATTCCTACCCAGCAAGTACCCAATGCGCATTTTTTGCAGCAACCCTTTTTTGATGAACACCAACAAAGGATTGCTACCCCGCCAGAAAAAATTATTGATCAATTTCAACAGATCACCGGTATTCAAGAACGGCGCTATGCCAGTGACAATCTCACCACCTCCCAACTCGGCGCCCTGGCGGCCCAACGCGCAATCAACAACGCCGGCATCGATCCCGAAACCATCGACCAGCTGATTTTTGCCCACAACTTTGGCGATGTGCCTACCGGATCTAGTCAGTCTGACCTTGTACCCGCCCTCGCAGCTCGCGCAAAAAAAATACTGGGTATTAAAAACCCTGCCTGCGTGGCCTATGATATTATTTTTGGTTGCCCTGGTTGGATACAAGGCGTTTTACAAGCCGATGCCTATATCCGCGCATGCATAGCCAAAAGATGTTTGGTAATTGGTGCCGAAACCCTCAGCCGCGTGGTAGACCCCTTCGACAGAGACAGTATGATTTTTAGCGACGGTGCCGGAGCTGCCATCATTGAAGGAAAATCTTATCAAGAAGGAGGCAGTGGCATCCTCTCCTCCAGCGCACAAAGCGACTGCGCCGATGAAACCTTTTATATATCCTATGGATGCTCCAATAACCCCGATCGCTCAGCAGATACCCACTACATTAAAATGAGGGGAAGGAAAGTGTATGAATATGCCATCAAGCACGTGCCCCTGGCTATGCAGGATTGCATCCAAAAAGCCGGCATCGCCTTAACCGATGTAAAGAAATTTTTTCTGCACCAAGCCAATGAAAAAATGGATGAGGGCTTTATCAAAGCCTTATACAAACTATACGGAGAAAGCACCATCCCCCCGCATATCATGCCCATGAGCATTCACCAACTCGGCAACAGCTCAGTAGCCACCATCCCCACCCTATACGACCAGGTACTCAACGGAGCCATGCCCGAACACCAACTACACCCCGGCGATATCGTGGTTTTCGCCTCTGTGGGTGCGGGGATGAATATTAATGCGTTTTGTTATAGAGTGTAAGAGACAGCGTGAGAGTTAGAGCCTGTGCGCCTCTGGAGCATGAGTGTGGGCTTGAGTGTGATTCTTCCTCGCGAAGTGCGCCTGGGCGTACTACACCGGGAACATAAAACAGAGTGAGTGTGGGTGCGAGTGTGGGGATATTTTACTGCACTGAGAACAGCTGCTGCTTAATTTGATTGCCTTTATATGTTACATTGCGCAAACTCATACGCTCAAGCTTCCGGAACTTGGCTGGCAAATATTCGATCTGGCTGATTAAAACTAAAACTTAAATTCCAATCCTGCTTTCAGTGAGAATGGTTTGAACTGTATTGAAAGTGTAGTTGGTTGATTTTTTAGCGTATAAATATATTCAGCTTCTGAAAAAAACTGCAATTGCTTACTTGCAGGCACATAAAGTGTTAACCCCGATACAGCATTTGTAAACCGCTGCTGAAGATTTTTCGACTTATCATCGATTTGAATACCTGAGTACCCAATAAAAGGTGCTGCAACAATGCTATGATTAGACTTCCCTTTTAGCGACCAAAGATAGCTGAGCCTATAGCTTGAACTGCTTGTTTTTAAACCTCCCCATCCATAATTGAATTCCCTATTCAATTGAAGAAATAACGGCTTATAAATACGAAAAGAAGCACCGACTCCAATTCCATACTCAGCAACAGAGTTGTACCCCAGATTATTTAACGAATAGGGAAACTGCACAGCATATAGGCGGAAGCGAATATTTTCAGGATTAAAGTACTTGGCCATTGCTACTGAAAACCCAAACTTGATTGGCTCTAGAGTTGTGTCAATTATAGGCATTTCAACAACAGTTAATCTACTTTCATTTTCGGCTTTCTCAAATAATTTTTCATTGTTTTTCCATAAACTATCCTCTACAAAGCGCTGTACTTTATCATCTAAATCGAAACTGCCATTCGCTGCAAAGGTTGAAATTTTTTTTGTGCCTGAGGTATCGTACGAATTTGCCGCAAATCCTACATATTCCTTGGCCTTAAACTTCATATTATAGATTGTTTCCTGATAGCTATCATTAATCATCCATTTGTCTCCGTATTGTCGATAGTTTACTTCAACATTTTCAAAATCTTTGGTTGCAAACATCAGCGACGCCACTTTATACCGCTTCATATTAATTTTTACGAAAGCAAGAGTGGCACTGTCAATGTAAACTGTTCCTTCAATTTTATTATTTCTCTTCTTCTCAAATTCAATAATATAAGTAACCCGGTTATTGATAAATGCTTTGGTGTAATGAAAATAAATATAATCATTCAATGAACGCTTGTTTAAAAACAACCCTTTGTGATAAACAATATCTGCTATCGAAGAAAAATTACCAACAAAGCTTGCAGGAGCTATTGCGGAAAATTTTGATTGGGGATTTTTAATTGTTGTGGTTTTATTTTGCAACACTTCCACTCTTTGATCAATACCGTTATTATACGATTGAGCATAAATCTGCGCAAGCGCATCGCTTTTATAAAAATAATCTGTATCGTTCACGCTTACATTCACCCGTAGCAACCCATTAATTATAACTGAATTAACAGGATAATTTTCAGGTATTTTATCAATCGCACGCTCAATAATTGATTTTGTTTTGGAAGAAACTATCACTTCCTTCAGCTCTTTTTGCATTGGCGCCAGCCGAATTTCAATTGGTTCTTTTGTAGATAATACCGACACCAACATCGGTCGGTAGCCAACATAACTGATCGATAATTTAGGCGTTTTGCCAGCTGAGTAAAGCTGGCTGTTTAAATAAAAAACCCCTTGGCTATTGGTAATTGTACCTTTGTAGTTAGAAAGAGAAACCGCAACCCCCGATAGGGGCTTGTTGGTGAAACTATCCAAAACAACTCCCTGTATTGAAATTGATTGACCAAATATCAGCACCGGCAGTAGTATTGCGAGTAATGCGATAATTGATCTATTAGGCATAAAATTCCTTAAAAGGCTATTGTAGTTAAAACTTAACCAAAACTCTCCGGCATTTTTACAAAAAGTATGCCAATAAAAAGAGCGTGAGTGTGAGTTTGAGTGGGCGGATATTTTACTAAGCTGAGAAAATAAGCTATATAATGTAACTACATTCATAAATAACATACTGCTAACCTACCGCGCAGTGCGCCTGGGCGTACTACACGGGGAACATAAAAGACAGTGTGAGTGTGGGTTTGAGTGTGATCCGAGGTACGAGGGACTGCGCGAATTGGAATGATTTTTTCCAATTTAAAATGTTGCACACCTAACGTGCAGTCCCTCTCTAGCGTTCGGAGACTACACGGGGATCAACTATAAATAGCACTCATACGCCAGAGGCGCACAAGCTCCCACTCTCATGCTGGCCTCAGTATCCGCGTACATTCTTACCCTCCATATAATTGAGGAAAGCTTTATTCACTACTCGATTGCCACCAGGGGTAGGATAGTTGCCGGTAAAGTACCAGTCGCCGGTATTGGTGGGGCAGCTCTCGTGCAGATCTTCGATGGTTTGATAAATTACTTGTATGGGTATAATTGTGCCGGCAGGTGTTATCAGCTCGGCAATTTTATTGGAGATCGCTTCCGTTGTAAAGGGCTTGTACAATTGCCGCACCACATTCTCGGTATGTAACTGATTGTTACGCTGCAGTTCGTGGATGCGGTCGGTGATTTGCTTGAGTATATGTTCCTGATTGGTATCCTTGAGCAAAGCAACCGCCGCCCGAAAAGCAATAAAGTCGCCCAGCTTACTCATATCAATTCCATAACAATCTGGATAGCGGATTTGGGGGGCAGAAGATACTACTATAATTTTCTTGGGATCTAACCGCAACAACATGCGTACAATACTTTCCCGCAAAGTGGTTCCTCGCACAATACTATCATCTATCACCACCAACGTATCTTCATCTCTGCGAACAGTGCCATAGGTTACATCATACACATGCTGCACCATCTCATTTCGGTTACTATCTTCCGTTATAAAGGTGCGCAGCTTCACATCTTTGATGGCAATCTTCTCTTGCCGAATTTTTCGGTTCACCATTTGTTCCAGCCGCTCGGGCGTGATATCATTGCCCCAGCTGAGGATGCGCTCTACCTTAATTTTATTCAGGTATTCTTCCATACCCTTTACCAGTCCATAAAATGCTACTTCGGCGGTATTGGGTATATAACTAAAAATGGTATTCTTTAAATCGTAGTCAATGCTCTCCAACACTGTTTTGCTCAGGTGATGCCCCAGTGCAATCCGCTCCCGATAAATCTTTTCGTCACTTCCGCGAGAAAAATAAATGCGCTCAAAACTGCAGGCCCTTCTTTCTTTGGGCTCGAGTATTTGCTCACAACTATAATTGCCGGCGTCATCTACCAACAAAGCCATGCCGGGCATCAGCTCCAGCACTTCATTTTCACCTACATTAAATGTAGTTCGAATCGCTGCCCTTTCACTGGCGGCTACAATCACTTCGTCATTGATATAATAATATGCCGGCCGGATACCATGGGCATCGCGCATTACAAACGAATGGCCATTGCCCAATAATCCGCCAATGGTAAAGCCCCCATCAAATAAGGGCGTTGCTTTACGTAGCACTTTAGCCACATCTGCTGCATTGGGATGCAGTTCTTCATCCTGCACCAAAAAATGATGCAACACTTCTAACATCGCCGCCAAATCACTCTGCTTTTGAAAATCTCCGGGATTGAGATTAATCAGATCAAATAATTCATCCGTATTCACCAGATTAAAATTGCCGGCCAACGCCAGATTTTTTCCCGGTACCAGGTCTCTTTTTAAAAAGGGGTGACAATACTCTACATTATTCTTACCCTGGGTACCATAGCGCAAATGCCCCAGCAATAACTCACCCATAAAAGGCAGGTGCCCCTTCATTAATCCTGGATGCTGCTTGATATCGGGCTGGTACTTTTCTAGTTCGGCAACTTCTTGTCCTATCTTAAAAAACAAATCCGCAATCGGCTGTTGGGCATTGCTGCGCATGCGGTGTAAAAAGGGATTGCCGGGTTGGGTGTCGAGCTTAACTACTGCCAGTCCTGCACCATCTTGCCCTCGGTTATGCTGCTTCTCCATTAACAGGTACAACTTACTTAACCCGTAGGTTGCAGAACCATGCTTTTGCAGGTAATACGAAAAGGGCTTTCTCAGTCGAATGTAGGCCAGGCCACATTCGTGTTTGATATCATCGCTCATGAGGGTGATTCCAAAATAGGAAGCAACGAAGTTACCAACTTATTGCCGTTATTTTCTATTAAATATCCTTACCCCTGTAATCGCTCGGCCAGCCATAGCCACTCGCGGGTAAAAGTCTCCACTGCCTTTGCATAGCCAAGGTCGATTAACTCTCCGTCGGGGGCAAATTTCTTTTCCACCCCGGGAACAATAAGCATGTTGGGACAAGCCACGCCAAATATTCCGGATACCAGCAGCAGCAGTTGCTGACTCGCCCGCATGCCGCCCATAGCACCGGGGGAGGCCGTTACCACACCGAAAGCTTTATGACTCTGCTTAGGGAAATAGTCGAACAAGTTTTTTAGGGCAGCTGTATAAGTACCGTTGTATTCGGGGGTAACCAGTATAAATGCCTGTGCAGCAAACATCCTTTTGGCCAGGGGCTGCAGGTGTTCAGGGGCGACTTCCTCGCTGGAAATTACCTCTTGTAAAAGGGGGAAATGCCAGTCACGCACATCCATGATGTTAACGGTGTGGGGTGAAATACTGCTTAGTTGTTGCTGAAGGTGAAGTGCTACCCGAAAGGATAGGCTTTCTTTTCGGGGGCTACCCGATACGATTTCAATTTGCATACTTTATTTCTCTGATACATTAACAACTATTGGCTGCTGATGTTCAAAGTATGCGAAAATACACGATTAATTTCTCAAGAGCTGAATATTCATATGCAAATTCACGTTATCGCCAATTAACCCATTGCCGGCGGCAGTAAGCTGGTTCCAGAAAAGTCCGAATTCTTTCCTGCTGATTTGTCCATCCAACTCAAATCCATATTTCACATCCCCTTTATCGTCTAAGCCCTTTCCCCGAAAATGTGTTTTCAGTTGAACCGGCTCTTGAATATCTCGGATTTTTAAAAATCCATTCAATAGATAATGGGTAGCATTAATTTTAATAAAGGTGGTAGACTGAAATTCGATTACCGGAAATTCTGCGGCGGCAAAAAAATCTTCACTCTTCAAGTGGGCATCGCGTTCGGGATGATTGGTATATAAACTATTGGCATCAATAACCACCCGAATAGAGGCATCGGTAAAATCTGCCTGCTTGCTATCCAGGGTTCCCTCAAACTGGGCAAAAAATCCGCGAATATGGGTAATCATCAGATGCTTTACCGAAAAAGCAATTTCGCTGTGAGTTGGATCAATCAGATAGGTAGCCACTGGATTTTATTTTGCAAATGAATTTATTCAACTAATTCCCCCATCTTTCCCGATTGATAATCTTTAAAGGCCTGCAGCAAATCGGCTTGGGTATTCATCACAAACGGTCCACGAGAAGCGACGGGTTCGTTCAGTGGCTGGCCAGTAACCAATAAGAAACGGGCATTTTTTAAAACAGATACATCAATACCATCTCCATCTTCATACATCCAGGCAGCTTCAAAATCAGCAACTATTTGATCGGGGTTGTTGCCCAATTGTAGTTTTCCGCTTAATACATATAATAGCGCCACCTGGTTATTGGGTATCGGGAAGAAATACGTTTCCCCCACTTCCATTTGTCCCATAAAAGCCTGCATAGGGAAAAGAGGGTCAATGGCACCCCGAACCCCGTTCAATTCGCCGGCAACTACTCGAATGGAAGACGATGTATTGTTGAACGATATCACCGGCATTTGTTCAGCCGCAACCGGAATATACAGGGGTACATCCATTTTATATTGAGCCGGTGTGTTAATCCATAATTGTATCAACTCCTGCACACCTCCTCTTGCCTGAATATCCTGCGGTGGCCGCTCGCTGTGTATCAGTCCACTCCCCGCATTCATCCACTGAACACCGCCGGCATACACACAACTATCATTTCCGGCACTATCTCGATGATGAACTCCGCCCTCGAACAAAAAAGTTACCGGAGAAAATCCGCGATGGGGATGGGGACCTACTCCCTGCTCGGTTACAGGTATATCTGCTGAAACCTCCAGTCGGGCATGGTGCAGTAATAAAAAGGGGTCTATCTGATCAACCCCCAGCGTAGGCAAGGGCTGGCGAATGGGAAATCCACCCATGTTGAATGGCTGACCTAATAAAATTTTTTTAATTGAACGATGCTGCATCATAATAAAATTTAAATAGGCACTTCGAGCATTAATATTTTCGCATCGGTTTGGGTGATAATGGAAAACAAGTCGGTATCCATCCATCCCCCTCCATCCCGCTCGAGCAGGGTTTCGTCGTTAATCACCACCGAACCGCTAATCACAAATACATATAGCCCCATACCTTGGCGATGGGTATGGTAAGTGAATTGCCGCTGCGAATCGGCTGTAAGCAGGGTAATCCAGCATTGTTGATTGATACGAAGCGCTCGCGGATTATCGGGAGCTACGATGGTAACCAGGTGATTGCGTACCGCTGTATCTAAGGTTTTTTGTTCGTAGGTGGGGGTGGTATTTTTTGTTTCCGGGAGTATCCAAATTTGCAAAAAGGCCACTGGAATATCCGCATTGGCATTCATCTCGCTATGCGTAATACCGCGGCCTGCGCTCATAATTTGTACGTCGTGTTGCCGGATGATGGCATCCCTGCCAGTACTGTCGCGGTGATGTAAATCGCCCGACAAGGGAATAGTAACTATTTCCATATTGGCATGTGGATGCGCACCAAACCCGGCCCCCTTATTAACCAAATCGTCATTTAAAACTCGTAAGGCACCAAACTGAATACGTGCAGGATCGAAATACTCACCAAAACTAAAACTATGATAACTCTTCAGCCATTCCCACTGGGTTAATCCACGTGAGCCGGCGGGATGATAAACAAAAGAGGTTTGGGTTGATTTCATGTACCTACACTTATTATTATAAAAAAATTTATTCTACAGGGATAATCTTGTCCAGCAACTGATTCAATGTAGCCGCCTCCTTCTCGGTTAATGCCAGCGACTGAATCGTATTCGGTTGCACACTTCGGGTACTGGCTTCGAGTATTTTAATTCCAGAAGCTGTTAAGCTTATCAATGTTTCCCGATTGTCGTCGGGCGAAGCTAATCGCTGAACCATTTTCTTATCTTCCAGCTTATCAATGATGCGCGGCACATTCGAACTCTTTTCAATTAAACGGCTGCCAATATCCTTAACCCGCATTGCATTGGGGTAACTTCCTTTTAAAATACGCAGCACATTGTACTGCTCATGCGACATTCCAAAAGGCTTGAGTTCATTACTGATTTTGGTTTTTACTATCCAGGCACGATACAAGATATTGAGCACGGCCTTATGCTTATCGCTGCTAAATTTACCGGTTTGTATGGCCTGCTCTAATTTCACTACGCTAATATATGTATATACACTTATATAATAATAAAATTATTTGCATGGGAAATGCTGAATCGGTAAAAAGGGTATTAATTTCGGGCTTTGGTAGCATTGGCTGCTGCTGCACGCCATTCATCTAAGCCAGCACATCCGTTATACTCTCGGTCTATCAGTACATAATAGGTAGGAATATGCTCCTTGAACCATTTTTCCAGGGCCGCATTTTTCTTTTCCTCCAAGGCACGCTGGGAAACGCGGTTATAATCGTCTTTTAAGTTTTCGCGGTGAGGCTGGGTTCTGTTTTTCAGGTATATCAACCGAACTACTTTTCTGCCGCGCTCATCAACATGCACCTGGGGATCGGAATATTCTCCCGGCTTCATCAAACTAATGGGCTTAATCAGGTCTTTATCCAGCTGGTCGATGTTTACAAAGGTAGAACCATCCCGGTTAGACGCTGCCGAACCGGCATTGAACTTACTATTCTCATCATCACTGTACTTGCTTACTGCTTCTCCAAATCCAATTTGCTTGGTTATTAGTTTCTGGCGAATGGTATCAAGCTTGGTCTTTGCCTCATTGATCTCATCTTCGGTTACCGGCGGTATGCGCAGAATATGCCGAACCACTGCCTCATCACCTGAGCGGCTGATGAGCTGTATAATGTGTAATCCAAATTTTGATTTAATTACCGGCGACACTTGTCCCTCCTTTAATCGAAACGAAGCCGACATAAATGCAGGGTCCCAGTTTTTATCATTGCGATTGAGCACATACTGTCCGCCATTCTCTTTTACAGCAGGGTCTTCGCTGAACAACTTAGCCAGTTGCTCAATTTTTTTGCTGCCCAACTCAATTTGGCGTTTGTAGTCGTACATCTGACGGGAAACATATTCTTCCACATCTTTATTGGCCTTGGGAAATACTACAATCTGGCTCACTTCAATTTCGCTTTCGTAGAAAGGTAAACTGTCGGCAGGTGTTTTTGAATAGTAGACTTTTACTTCTGTGGGTGTGATTTTTACCCCATCCACAATTTTACTCTGCATTTGATCGGCCAGCTTTTTTTCGCGGAAAGCTTCTTTAAAATCTTCTTTTATCTGATACACCGTTTTGCCGGCTATTTCTTCCAACACTTCTTTTGAGCCGTAGGACTGGATGAACATTCTTACCTGATTTTCCAGGGCAGCTTCAATTTCTTCTTCGCTTACATTCAATGAATCTTTCTGTGCCTGCAATACCAGTGCTTTGCGGATGAGCTGACTTTCTAATACCTGACACTCGGTAGGGATTTGTACATCCTGCCCCTGAGATTGTCTTTTTAGGTCGGCAATTGAATTGGTGATATCAGATTTCAGAATGATTTTATCACCTACCTGACTCACAATTTTATCGGCAACCACTTTTAGGGTTTGGCCTTCGGCAGTAAAGCATACAGCCGACAACAAGGTAAACAAAGTGAATAATAATTTCATACGAAGGTTCATGACTTCAAAAATAATCAATTCAGCTGCTTTCCCCCAACCAGCTGGCGGCTTTTAACAAAATATAAACCGCTTTAAGAACCGGTAACTAGAGGGTTCTCTTAACTTCTTCTTCCTCAAAGGCTTCTACTATGTCGCCTACTTTAATGTCGTTGTAGTTTTTAATGGTTAAACCACACTCCATATTGGTAGACACTTCTTTTGCATCGTCTTTAAAGCGTTTCAAGCTGCCCAACTCGGCACTTTGTCCTTCCCCTTTGGGATATTCCACAATACCGTCGCGGATAATGCGGATGCGGCTGTTACGGGCAATTTTTCCTTCCAGCACAAAGCATCCGGCCACAGTGGCTTTGTCGAACTTGTATACTTCGCGCACTTCCACGTTGGCAGTGATTTTTTCTTGGAATTTAGGCTCCAGCATTCCCTCCATGGCGCTCTTGATTTCGTCGATGGCAGTGTAGATGATAGAGTACAATTTAATTTCCACTCCTTCAGTCTGCGACAATTTATTTGCCTGCATAGAAGGACGCACATTAAATCCGATGATAATCGCATCGGAGGCGGTAGCCAGCAATACATCGCTCTCGGAAATTTGTCCTACCCCTTTATGTACTACCCGAACAGCAATCTCTTCGGTAGATAATTTCTGCAATGAATCGCTAAGGGCTTCCACCGAACCATCCACATCTCCTTTGATGATGATGTTAAGTTCTTTAAAATTACCCAATGCCAATCGTCGGCCAATTTCATCGAGGGTAATATGTTTTCTAGCGCGCAATCCCTGCTCTCGCAGCAACTGAGCCCGCTTGGTGGCCATTTCTTTGGCTTCGGCTTCGTCCTCAAATACGCGGAATTTTTCACCGGCCTGAGGTGCTCCGTTCAATCCCAATATCACAACTGGGGTAGAAGGCGGTGCCACCTGAATACGTTGATTCCGCTCGTT
>JBIINW010000273.1:0-3064 GCA_044337245.1 Sediminibacterium sp.
AATTTGGACTTCAGAAAAAATAACCGTTTTAATAGACGACAAACCCTATTTCAATTTTACCAATGAACATAGCGGACGGGAAGCCTGGCCCTTTGATGAGCCGGAATACCTGCTGCTGAATATTGCTGTGGGTGGTGACTGGGGTGGACAAAAAGGCGTTGACCCCAAAGTGTTCCCTTGCAGTATGTTAATCGATTATGTTAGAGTATATCAATAAACCCCTTTATTTGTTATGAAAAAACTTACCCTTTCTATTGCTGCCATTGCCATTAGTTTGCTGGTAGTAAAAGCACAAGACAACAATGTATACCAGGTACCTCCCAAAGAAATTGCGGATATGCTGTTGGCAAAACCTACACCCGCTGTTCGGATAGACAGCAAGGCCAACTGGATGTTGTTGAGTGAGCGCAACTCCTACCCCGGTGTAGAAGAGTTAGGTCAGCCCGAACTAAAAGTTGCCGGCCTGCGCCTGAATCCCAATAATTTTTCTCAGAGCCGGCAGAATTTTGTGAACAGCTTTATGCTGAAGCAAATCAAGACGAATAAAGAGATGATGGTGTATGGATTACCCTCCGGATTACTCGCTGGAAATATCAGTTGGAGTCCATCGGAAACAAAAGTAGCTTTTACCCATACTTCAAGTATACGGGTAGATTTGTATGTGATAGATATTGCTGCGCAGCGGGCTACCAAAATAAATAAGTTCCCCTTGAATACAACTCTGGGAACACCTTATATATGGATAGACGACCAAACCATTATATATAAAGCAGCCACACAACCTGCTGCGATGGCACCGCAAAAGCCCATTGTTCCCAAGGGCCCAACCATTCAGGAAAATCTGGGAAAAGCAGCACCGAGTGTTACCTATCAGGATTTGATTAAGTCGCCACATGATGAAGCAGTTTTTGAATTTTATACAACCGCACAATTGATTGTAAATAAAAACGGAGTAGAAACCAATGTAGGTACTCCTGCCATCATCAGTAGTTTTTCGCTTTCTCCCGATAGAAATTATCTGATGCTGCGCACCCTTAAAAAACCATTCTCGTATTTAGTTACGGCGGGTGGATTTCCTTCTACGGTATCAATTACCGACTTGAGTGGTAAAACAGTGAAGGTATTAGCAGAACTGCCTTCAACAGAAGCTACGCCTAGTGGGTATGATAACACCCAGCCCGTTCCTCGTGGATTCGATTGGAGAGACGATGAAAAAGCCACCGTAATTTGGGCGGAAGCGCTAGACAGTGGCATCATGAAAAAACAAGTACCCTTTCATGATGCTGTGTATTCCTTATCGGCACCCTTTACCGGAGCGCCCGTTACCCTGTTTAAAACGCAATACAGATATAGTGGCACTATTTGGGGAGATTCCACGGTTGCGCTGGTTCGCGAAGTTTTGCGTTCAAAACAAATCGGAAGGGTGAGCAAACTAAACAGCAAAACCGGCAGTATGGATTTGTTGTTCGAAAGAAACCTTACCGATGCTTATAATAATCCAGGTGAACCCGTATTAACCCGCAATAGTTTCGGGCGGCCGGCGATACAGTTAACCGATAATGGAACACAGATTTTAATGAATAATACAACGGGATCATCCGCCAAGGGTGATTTGCCTTTCCTGAGTAAATTTGATCTGGCTACCAAGAAAAACAATATCGTATGGCGTTGCCAAGAAGGTGTTTATGAAATGGTAGAACAGGTTATTGATGCCGACAAGCTGGTATTACTTACCCGAAGAGAATCTCAAAAAGAAGTACCCAATTATTGGATAAAGAATTTAATTGCTCGCATTGCTGATATACAGTTAACCCAGTTCGCGAATCCCTATCCACAATTGGATGGGGTGTTAAAAGAAAAGATCAGTTATAAAAGAGCCGATGGAGTAGATTTAACCGGCGATTTATATCTGCCAAAGAATTACGACAAAATGAAAGATGGTCCGCTTCCGGTAATCTTGTGGGCCTATCCGAGAGAATTCAATTCAGCGGCAGATGCTGCGCAGGTGCGGGGAAGTCGTGATCGGTTTACTACCCTTAGCTGGGGATCACCCGTATATTATGTAACGCAGGGGTATGCAGTGTTAGACAATGCAGAAATGCCCATTGTAGCCACCAGTGCCGACAAAAAGCCCAATGACGATTTTATAGCACAACTTAAACTGAATGCCGAAGCGGCCATTAATAAATTGGCCGATATGGGCGTGGGCGACAGAAACCGTGTGGGTGTAGGCGGACATAGTTACGGTGCATTTATGACGGCCAATTTACTGGCACATACCAATTTATTTAAAGGAGGCATCGCCCGCAGTGGAGCATACAATCGTACGCTTACGCCTTTTGGATTTCAGAATGAAGAACGTACTTACTGGCAGGCGCCTCAGTTGTATTATGAGATGAGTCCTTTCAGCTATGCCAATCAAATCAAAACCCCTATCCTGCTGGTGCACGGAGAAGCGGATGACAATACCGGCACTTATCCGATTAATAGTGAGCGTTTATTTGCCGCCATTAAAGGGCATGGTGGAACGGTTCGGTTTGTGTATTTACCCTATGAAGCGCATGGGTATCGGGGAAGGGAGAATTTATTACACCTTTTGTGGGAGCAGAATGAGTGGCTGAACAAATATGTAAAAGGCGCTAAAAAATAATTGTCTTTTTAGCAATAAAAAAAGGGGTATCCTCCATAGGCGGATACCCCTTTTTTATTTGAAAGAAGTACCTATTATTTATTCTTCTTTTTACCCGACTTCATCTTAACCCAACGAGCCAGTGGAGCCATACGGGCCCGATTAAAAACCAGGGTATCATTTACTATTACATAGCTGTCGGTATTCGATAACACTTGCATCAGGTCTGTTTCGATGGTGTTATTATCAATACAAGCCATCCGGGTAGAGCCCATGGCAGAAAACTTAATGCGGCCTTTCTTTTCCAATTCATAGCTGCCAAAAAACTGATTGCAGCCATTATTACCCGCAACGCGGCGGGTGCTATCGAATTGGATATAGGGGGTTTTAGCAGGCTTACCCAAAGCTGCAATGGGCTGACCATTTAATTCAACT
>JBIINW010000274.1:0-3062 GCA_044337245.1 Sediminibacterium sp.
AATGAAAAAGCTGCCATCCACTTACTTACGCAAGTTTTTAACCGGGTAAAAATTCCGCTGGTAATTGCTGGCAGAAATCCATCTGAACACCTAACAGCACTTGCTCACCGGCAATCCCACACTTGTTTGGTGGCCAACCCATCGGATTTAGAAATGGAAGATATGATTGCCCGTGCCCATGTTCATATCCTTCCCTCATTTAACCCAACCGGTATCCAACTCAAGTGGTTGCATGCCCTGTATCATGGCCGACATATTGTTGTTCAGTCGCAATTAGTTGAGCACCATCCTTTGGCGGCAGCCTGCTATTCGGCAGCAAATACGGAGGCGATGGCGAGTTTAATCACCCAACTTTACCATCAACCATTTACAGAAGAAGATCGGGCAGGAAGAGAGCAACTATTGAAGGAACTATTCAATCCATCCAAACAGGCCGCGCAATTAATAGCGGCTATTTTTGCTTAGCCCTTATCAGGAAACAGCGTTAATGCTATCCAACACCCGGCTATTTTCCGTTTTCAGCATACGGGAGGGGTAACGATTAATCACAATAAAATCATGCGTTGCCATTAACACGGAAGTACCGTAATCCTTAGAAATCTGAATCAGCAGTTGCATAATTTCATCGCTGGTTTCTGGATCGAGGTTACCGGTTGGCTCATCGGCCAGTATTAATTTAGGTGAATTCAGCAAGGCACGGGCTATATCAACCCGCTGTTGTTCGCCCCCACTCATTTCGAAAGGCATTTTGTAACCTTTATTTTTCAAGCCTACTTTATCCAATACATCATTAATTTTTTCTTCAATCAGGTGTTCATCTTTCCATCCGGTTGCTTTTAATACAAAACGAAGGTTATCATGCACATTCCGATCGGTAAGTAATTGAAAATCCTGAAAAACTACTCCTAGGTTTCTGCGCAAGAAAGGTACTTTTTTCCAATCCATTTCTGTTAAATCAAATCCCACTACTGATCCCTTTCCTTCCCGCAGGGTTAACTCGCCATATAATGTTTTTAGTAAGCTACTTTTTCCGGTTCCAGTTTTCCCTACCAGGTAAACAAATTCACCCCTGCCAATCGTAAAATTTACATCGCGCAGAATCAGGACTTCTCCCTGGTAAATATTAGCACCTTCTAAAGAAACAATCATTTCAGACATAATACAAATTTTTTCAGCTATTCAAAAATAGGGGCAGTTCTCGGAACAGGATGTTAATATTCAAACAAAATCGGTTGATCTTTTACCAGCAGGGTGAGCTTCTTGTGCCCACAAGCTTCAACCCTACCAATGATGCGCGCTTCCACTCCCATTGCGTTTGCTATCTCCATAACAGCATTAGATGCAGCTTCGGTAGTGAATATTTCCATCCGATGTCCCATATTAAACACTTGGTACATTTCGCGGTTATCAGCTCCTGAATTTTCCTGAATCAGTTCAAAAACCGGAGGTACTGGAAATAAGTTATCTTTTATGATATGCATGTTTCCAGGCAAGTACTTCATGCATTTCGTTTGACCACCACCGCTGCAGTGAATTAATCCTTTTACTACTTCCGGCATAGATTCCAATAAATGCTTAATTACCGGTGCATAAGTTCGGGTAGGAGATAATAACAATTTTCCGATGGTTTGCGTAAACCCATCCGCTGTATATTCATCCGTTAACCGATGATGACCCAGATACACCACTTCCTGATCTAGCTTGGGCTCGTAGCTTTCGGGATAATTTTCGGCATAATATTTACTCAGCACATCATGTCGGGCACTGGTTAAGCCATTACTGCCCAATCCGCTATTGTATTCCTTTTCATACTTACACACCCCAGAAGAAGACAATCCAACAATAACCTGCCCAGGAGCAATCTGCTCGTTGGTTATTAATTTTTGCTTAGGCCAGCGGGCCATCATGGTGCCATTTACGGCAATGGTTCTTACCACATCTCCCACATCAGCTGTTTCACCGCCGAGGTAATGAATATGCACTCCGTATTCTTTCAGCAGGTTAAAATATTCCTGCGTTCCTTGAATGATAGCTTCGAGTATATCGCCTCCGATTGCTAATTTATTGCGGTCGATTGTGGAGGAGAATAACAACTGATCAGTAACGCCTACACAGAGTAAGTCATCCAGATTCATAGCCACTGCATCTCTTGCTATTCCTTTCCAAACAGATACATCGCCGGTTTCCTTCCAATACAAATAAGCCAGTATACTTTTGGTACCTGCCCCATCGGCATGCATAATATTGATAAAATCCGCATCGCCCCCAATCAAATCTGGGTACATCTTACAAAACGCAAAGGGGTATAATCCCTGATCGAGATTTTTGATGGCCTGATGAACCTCTTCTTTTTGTGCAGAAACTCCTCTGCTGGCATAGATACTCATGTTACTAAGGCTGGATAGGTAGCAAAGGTAATTAATATCAGGGATACTCACCGGTTAGCCAATAGCCGAATATGAATCACTCATTTGCCCAATAAACCATCCGGTATTCAGGAAAGCTGCTTATTTTTGACGCCGTATGCAGATACATACTATTGGCCATCAACCCCTACCCTCCTTTAAACAGGCAGTAGTTACTATTGGGAGTTTTGATGGGGTACATAATGGTCACCGCCAAATTCTTGCCCAAATGCGGGAAGTAGCCAGTTCAATTGGTGGAGAAACCGTAATCATCACCTTCTACCCCCATCCCCGCAAAGTAATTTCTTCTATCCCGGGAGAAGTTAAGTTACTCACCACGCTTTCGGAAAAAACTGCTTTGTTATCGGAAGCAGGAATCGATCATCTGGTGGTAGTACCTTTTCATCACCAATTTGCCCAACTATCTGCCGAAGATTTTGTACAGGAATTTTTATACGCACATTTTCACCCGCATACGGTTATTATCGGTTACGATCATCGTTTTGGAAAAGGCCGTTTAGGAGATTATCATCTATTAGAAAAAATGGGCGCTTCCCTGGGCTTTCAGGTAATGGAGATTGACGAACAAATGCTACAGGCATCTGTAATTAGTTCTACCCGAATCCGACATGCTATTTTATCGCATCAAGTAGATGA
>JBIINW010000276.1:0-3058 GCA_044337245.1 Sediminibacterium sp.
TGCAGTATACAATCCAATCTGGTAGTTAGCTGCGTTTGCTCCGCCAGCGGCCTTTACCCACCTTGAAGGATTGTCCTTCATACGGCTTCTTACTCTGTTAACAAGGGTTACAGCATTTGCCAGTGAGCCTACTTCTACTTCGCACTCTGCTGTCCACAACAATACGTCGGCAAAGCGGATAAAAGTGTAATTATTAGCAGAAACACCTGCAGTCCAGAATGAGTTATCTGTTAAAGCTCCAGCCTGACGCTTGAAGTAAACGTTTTTAATAGGAGAGTAGGGTCCGCCATTGTTCTGGTCACGAATCCAGTCATTACCCGGATGTGTTCCCCAATCCAGATAGGGAATCCCTCTTCTACCCATGGTGTAATCAATACGAGGATCTACAGGCGTAGTTACATCAGGCGTATAAGATGCTGTAGAGTTAATGCCTTGGTCGTTTTTCAGATCAGAGGCATTCCAGGTATCCAATAAAGGAAGGCCATTAGCATCTACCTTAAATGAGTTAGCCAAGCTTACAGAAGGCTGATAGAAACCGCAGCATCCGCCGGGTCCACCATTGTAAGGGAAGTTCAACACATCTCCCCAGCCACCGTTACTACCATTCGAATTATCATTAACGGATTGCTGACAAGAGAATACTGCTTCTGCAGAATTTTTAGTTTCTGCATTAAAGTTGTCGAAAAAGTTAGCTTGCAAGTCGTATTTTAAACCCTTGGCAGTAACTCCATTGGCAACCACATCTTTCAGTATGGGTAACGCTGCAGCATAATCACGTCTAAACATCAACGCTTTAGCTTTTAAACACTTCGCAGCCCATGAATTTACGCGACCCACCTGACTTTGTGTTGCAGGTAAATTGGTAATCGCATAATCCAGATCAGCAATGATGTTAGGCCAGATATCTGCTGTGTTGGGAACATTGAAGTTGCCAGCAGCGTAGGTGATTTTTTCGTCTACAAAAGGTACATTATTCCACATTTTCTTAGCTTCCATATGGTAGTGGGCACGCAGATAACGAGCTTGTCCTTCTATTCTCAGTTTATCAGCAGCAGAGATGTCAGTAGCAGCTGCCATGATGCGCAATACATCATTACAACGCTGGATACCATCATACACTGCTTGCCATTTTTGGTTAAAATAACCATTGGAGGCAGTCGGTGCATAGGTTTCAATGGGAACGATATCTGCTTGGTCACCGGGGTCAGAGCCTTTGTAGGCATCATCGGAAGTAACTCCGCCGTATACCCAGTTAGAGCCGGCACTTTGCCAGCCGCCACCGGCACCGCCGTATCCATCTAACAATGAATAGGCACCGATTAATAAGCCCTCAACCCCTGCTTTGTTGGCGAGGGTATTTTGGTCCAAAGAACCAATGGGATTTTTATCTAAAAAACTTTTAGAGCAGGATACAGCTAGTACGATAACTGCGGTAACTCCTGCCAGAATGATTCTCAATTTTGATTGTTTCATGTTGTAATTTTTTTCTTGATGAGATGGCTCTGATTAGAAAGTTACGTTTACACCGATATTGATATTCCGCTGATTGTTAGGATAGTTACCAAAATCAATACCGAAGGCGGCATTAGAACCAGACAATTCTGGATCCAGACCCGTGTATTTGGTAATGGTAAACAAGTTAGCTGCCTGCACATAGAATCGAAATTTTTCAATACCCCATTTTGTTAATGTGGCAGTTGGCATAGTATATCCTAAAATCATCGACTTACATCTAAAATAGCTACCATCTTCTCTGTAATAAGAGTTGGGAACCTGATTGGTACTGAAACTTGCATCATTTTCAGCAATCGGAATATTAGTAGCCGTTCTGGTAGGCAACCATGAATTGTTTAATGCATTGATACTCTTTGCCCCCTGGAAGGAAGGATAGAAATCAGTCCAGTATCTAACATAGTTGATAACATCGTTTCCGAATGAACCATAAAAGAAAGTAGAGAAATCAAAATTCTTATACTGAGCACCCAGATTTAAACCCAATGTAAAATCAGGGTTGGGATTACCGAAGAACACGCGGTCGGCATCTGTAATCACTTTATCTCCATTGGCATCGCGGTATTTAAATCTTCCGGGCTTAGCTCCATCCTGTGTGGCTGATCTTGTCACATCAGATGCATCCTGGAAGATACCTGCTACTTCGTATCCGAAGAAAGATCCAATCGGGTTACCAACCTGATTTCTTACAAAGTCACCAATTCTAGATCCGCCAGCAGTAAAATAATTTCCGGGGATATTATTGATTGTACTTTTATACGTAGTGAAAATCACACCTACATCATATTTGAAATCTCTGTTAGCCACGCCGCGATAAGTAACGGAGGCGTCAAAACCCGTGTTCTGAATATCTCCGATATTAACTGACGGTAAGGCAGCACCTCCAACAGTTGCAGGAGCTTGATCTGAAAACAACAAACCGTTAATAGTTTTCTTATAGTACTCTACACTTACATCCAACTTATTCTTAAACAACAAGGCGTCTATACCAAAGTTGGTTAAGATATTTTCTTCCCAACCAGTTTTTGGGTTACCGATTCTGGTTGCATTAAACCCTTGAACAGAAGAATTGCTGGTACCATTGATGTCATAAAAAGATCCACCCGGACTTCCGCCAAATTGACTGAAGGCATTGGAAGGATCTACGTTTGCCTGGTTACCGAGTTTACCCCAGCTACCACGGATTTTCATATCATCAATCCATTTAACATTGCTCATGAATTTTTCACGAGATATTCTCCAAGCTGCAGCAAATGAAGGGAAAATACCAAAGCGCTTTTCAGAACCAAAACGAGAAGAACCATCTCTTCTTACAGTGGCACTGAACAGGTATTTATCATCATAGGCATAATCAACTTTTGCAAACTGAGAATACAATGCATTTTGATATGCATAGCTGTAGTTAGTAAATCCTGAAGATCCTGTACTTAATACACGGAAGCTAGGATTGTCGGTAAAAAAGCCCAATGCATTTCCGCCTACACCTCTCCCATACACTTCAACTGCTTCAACACCTGCCAGCGCAGTTACTGCATGCTTCTCTTTA
>JBIINW010000088.1:0-11044 GCA_044337245.1 Sediminibacterium sp.
AAGCATTTATTCAAATGTTGGGCTGATGTTTTCAATTGCCCCACATCGTCAATATCTGACCGTTATGTGCAAGTTTAAAAAACGACACAGTGAGCAGGTGGAAGTGGATTTTAATCTTGCCACTGCTCGATAATCTTTCTTTACAAACAATAACTAAAAGTAAAAGTGGAGACCAGCGACCACTCAATAAAAACGGGGCGACACCGAAAAGCCAAATGAGTAGGAAAATAAAAAAAATAAAATGAAAAAGAATTTAGCAGAATTTATTGGGACATTTTGGCTCGTTTTAGGCGGATGTGGAAGTGCAATGCTTGCCGCAGGTTTTCCAAATGTAGGCATCGGACTTTTAGGAGTTTCATTTGCATTTGGCTTAACAGTTTTAACAATTGCGTATTCTTTTGGACACATTTCAGGTGCTCATTTAAATCCAGCTGTAACTATTGGACTATGGATGGGGGGTAGAATTAGTTCAAAAGATATTATACCTTATATTGTTTCACAAGTAGCAGGTGGGATAGCGGCTGCGGCAGTGTTATACTTAATTGTTACAGGAAATGGTAGTTCAATTGGAGACTTTGCAGCCAACGGATACGGAGAGCACTCCCCTGGAAAGTATAGCATGCTTGCTGCTTTATTAACTGAATTTGTAATGACATTTATGTTTTTACTTGTGATTCTAGGAGCAACGGACGACAAAGCACCAAAGGGATTTGCTGGAATTGCAATTGGGCTTGCATTAACACTAATCCACTTGATTAGTATTCCGGTAACAAATACATCTGTTAATCCAGCAAGAAGTATCAGTCAAGCTATATTTGTTGGTGACTGGGCTATATCTCAACTTTGGTTGTTTGTTTTAATTCCTATTGTGGGAGCTGCATTAGCAGGTCTGGTGTATAAATATTTTAAGGCTGAATAAAATTCTGTGCTTAACAAAATGTTTGCGCAATGGTGCGTTTACGTGTAGCCAAAAGTTTATATCTTCATCTATGTTTAGTGTGGGTAACAGGAAACGGCTATGATTCCGCACCAAAGCGCAAACAAAAATAGTATAGGTCATTTTACATTCTACACCATTCGTAAATTAGTAGATATGATACGACTCAAATTTATTACTACAATTATCATTCTTACCAGCTTGGTTGCTTGTGCGCCACCTGTTACTTTTAATGAACCACAGCCAACAAACACAGACAATTTATCGGAATTTGCCAACCGCTTGCAAGGACATTACTTAAGTAGTGCCGACAGTTCAGTATTGATAATTGATGCAAAAACAATTCAATGAATTTACGATTTTGACTATACAATTAATTCGTCGCAAATTGACAGCAACTCACGACTTTCTGGTGATACAATTATTAACGTAACTACCAACACAAGAGAAATTGTAAAACGAGCCGGAGATAGTTTAGTAACTCACATTAATTACATCGACACATTGTTTCAAATTGACTATGATAATGTTGTAAGGAAGTTCAAAGGGTTTTATTTTTTAAACAAACGCCTTGACAAAGAAAGTTGGGAAGTAAAGAAAATTGAATTGTCAAAAGGGCAACTAATTGTTAGCAGTATTTCTTCTAAAGAAGACATTGAAAATTTAAAAGCAATAACCGAATCTACGCAGGATACAGTTGCACCCTACAATTTTGCGGCAACAAAAAAACATTTTAAAGAGTTTGTAAAAAATAAGGGATTTACAGACAGTGAACATTTTATTAGACAGAAGAAAAATGCGGAATAACGGCAACAATATTAGAATGGCGATTCAGTGGCTAATTGATGACAGGTGTCTTCCTATGGCTGATTCAGTGATTGCCATCAATTTTGTGCTCCCTTGCCTCCCGGCCTATCGGGTAATTGCTATATCTAATTTGATTTACTAGGAACCCATCTGATTATCAAAAAAGAGTGTGTGTGAGTTTGCGTGTGAAGAAAAGGCCAAAGCGAAGGGTTCGTAATTAAACTCACACTCACTCTGGCCTTTTGTGCGGATAATAGGAGTCGAACCTACACGCCTCGCGGCGCCAGATCCTAAGTCTGGTGCGTCTGCCAATTTCGCCATATCCGCAGGGGCTGCAAATCTACTATTTTTCGGCAAATATTTGTCAGCCTGCTAAACTATTTAATAGCTACTTCTACTCGTTCTTCTGGCGCCGGATGAATGGTTCGAATGATTTCTGCCATAAGCCGGTGAACTGAAGCGGTTATTAGGGGTTCTTCGCGTGGTAGATTCTTCTCTGGGCATAGCGGAGGCCGGTTGCAACGGATAAGGATGGTCACTTACTACTGGAATTGCTATACCCGTTAGTTTTTGTATGTCGCGCAAAAACTCTTTTTCCTCGTGCTCGCAAAAGGAGATGGCTATTCCACTGGCACCTGCTCTTCCTGTTCTGCCAATCCGGTGTACGTAGGTTTCTGGCACATTCGGTAATTCGTAGTTGATTACATGCGACAGTAATTCTACATCAATACCCCTGGCGGCAATATCGGTGGCTACCAATACTCGCGTGGTACCATTTTTAAAATTACTCAGCGCCCGTTGCCGGGCATTTTGTGACTTGTTGCCATGAATCGCTTCCGCAGAAAAGCCTGATTTCAGTAGGTCTTTTACCACTTTATCAGCCCCGTGCTTGGTGCGGGTAAATACCAGCGCTGTTTTTATGTCGCTGTCTTTTAACAAATGAGCCAGTAGTAATTTTTTATTCTCCCGGTTTACATGATATAAACTCTGCCGAATGGTTTCTGCTGTGGAGGATACCGGGGTAACTTCTACTTTGGCAGGTTGATGCAATAAAGAAGCAGCTAATCCGGCAATCTCCGGTGGCATGGTTGCCGAAAAAAACAGGGTCTGCTTTTTAGCTGGCAATTTGGCCAATATCTTCTTCACATCATGAATAAAGCCCATATCCAACATGCGATCTGCCTCATCCAACACCAATAGCTGAACCTGTTGTAAGGAGATAAACCCCTGCTGCATTAAATCTAATAAGCGACCGGGTGTGGCCACTAAAATATCTACGCCTCGCTGTAAGGCCTGCGTTTGGGGTACCTGAGAAACCCCACCAAAAATAACATGGTGCTTCATCCGAAGGTTTTTGCCATAGGCCGATAAACTATCATTGATTTGTATGGCTAATTCTCGGGTTGGGGTAACAATCAGCGCTTTAATGCCCTTGCTTATAGGACCCGCTGCTTGTTGTAAATGTAAATTCTGTAAAATAGGTATTGCAAAAGCGGCTGTTTTTCCAGTACCGGTTTGAGCACAACCTAACACATCCCTACCTTGTAAAGCGGGTGGAATGGCTTGCTCTTGAATTGGGGTGGGCTGGGTATAGCCTTCCTCGTGTAATGCCTCTAAAATAGAGGGAATAATGTGTAATGATTCGAATGTCATGTAAAAAATGATAATATGAGTACCCGCTGAAATGGTATCAACTGGTATATAACCTACCCGTAAATGATCTGAAAAACTTTGTCACGGAAGTGTGATCAGCCTGTAGAGAGCTTATATGAATAGTACAAAGGTACGATAATTTACCTTCTTGTAATATTTTATTGATAACTTGCTGTTAATCATCCTATTACAAGCAAGGTTCCAATAGGGCAGTAATTTTTTCCAGATAATACTGATCGGTGGTATCAAAATGATTCAACTGGGTACTATCTACATCCAAAACCCCCAGAATGGTATTCCCTTTTTTAAGGGGTACTACAATTTCCGATTTAGACTGGCTGCTACAGGCAATATGACCGGGAAAAGCTTCCACATCGGGAACAATCAATGTTTTTTGTTGCTCCCAGCTGCTGCCACACACGCCTTTACCCATTCGGATTCGGGTGCAGGCAACGGGGCCTTGGAAAGGTCCTAAAACAAGGATATCGTTTTTAACCAGATAAAATCCTACCCACAGCCAGTTGAACTGTTGATGAAGTGCAGCACAAACATTGGCCAGATTGGCAATCGTATCAGGCTCTCCATCCAATAAACCTTTTATCTGGGGGATCAGGGCTTCGTATTGTTCGGATTTGGTACCGGTAATTACTTGTAAATCTTCTGCCATAGGGGTTGGTTTAGCGTACCCATTTACCAATCAGGGGTAGCTTTTTTAATTCTTCTCTTTCCAAGGTGTATAATAAACTTACAAATATTAATAGGAAAACTGTTGATTTGAACAGGTGAACCATCGTTGGTAAGCTATTGGGTAAACTGAGCCATTCATTGGCTTTGCCCAATAATACAGCAATCAATAAATACAATAGCAATCTGCTTACCGCATAAGGCACTGGATATACTTTTTGCCCCCACACATAACTAATAACCATCATGCTGCCATAGCATGCCAGAGTTGCCCAGGCACTGGCCACATAACTAAAATGAGGAATGCCCCAGTAATTAATCGATAAGGTTATGATTGCCCCAATAATTGTTATCCAGGCACCCGCCATCGTTCGGTTTCCTAATTTATACCATACGCTGAGGTTGTAATAAATCCCTAAAAAAATATTAGCTAATAACAATAGTGGAACAATGCTAAGGCCTACCCACATCGCTTTGTTTTGGATAAAGTGTTTCCAGATATCGAGATAGAGCATTACTACCAGGTACATACCGCATAGGGTAATTACAAAAAATTTCATCACCCTTGCATAATGTTTCGGAGCATCTTCCTGAGCCGATAGTTTAAAAAAGAAAGGCTCGGCACCCATACGAAATGCCTGCACTGCCAGCGTAATAAAAATAGATAGTTTATAACAGGCCGAATAAATACCCACTTCAGCTTTGGCGGCTTCTACTCCCTGCACAGGTGCCCACCATCCCAGCATAATCCTGTCGAAGGTTTCATTTACCATACCTGCCATACCTGCAATAATTAGGGGTAAGCCATATAGCAACATGCTTACCCAAAGTGCCCGATCGGGCTTCCATTGAAAACTAGTCAACTCTTTATTTAATAAAAAAAGAATCACCAGGTTTTGAAAAAGATTGGCCACCAGCACATACCCCACTGCCCATGCCCCTGTAAAATAACTTTCCGAAAAATTACCCGGATGCGTTTTCACCCAATGCGGACCATAGCTGAGTAAAAAATAAATGCAAGCCATATTGCACAAAATCCCTCCGATTTTTATGAGTGCAAATTTTACTGGTCTGCCCTCCTGCCTTAGTTTGGCAAAGGGAATGATGGTGATTGCATCCGTTGCAATAATGCCAATACATAAATACAAATATTCGGGATGTTCGGAAATATTCAGCAAGTGCGCAACCGGACCAGCGATGATAAATAGTAAGGCGGATAAAACCAGGGTAGAAATAATCAATGAAGTGGAAGCCGTATTATGTACGGCCTTACCATCATTACTCTGCGAAAAACGGAAATAGGCTGTTTCCATTCCATAACTAAACAACACATTCATAAAAGGGATAAATGCATAGATGATAGACATTTCCCCGTACAACGATGTGGTGAACTTGTAGGTTAGGTAGGGAGTAAGCAGGTAATTGATTAAGCGGGCGGCCATAGAACTTAAGCCATACCAGATCGTTTGTTGTGCCAGTTTTTTTATCCCACTCACTTAAATAAATTATTATGCCGTTTACTTATATATCTGCTCACTCGAAAGTAATCAATCTCACTTGTTTTGATGTATATCCCGCTCCTGTTTTTGTAACCGATTCAAATCTTCCGGCAAAAAGGCCGGATTGGTAATTAGGGTAGAATCGGTTAGGGTATATAAAAAGGCGGTAAGTTGACCAATCTCGTAGTTACTCAGCGGGATACCATTTTTCAATAGAGAATCCGTTCCCATTGGGCGGGGTTGCTTGCTGCGATAATGTTCAAATACATTCCGCAGGGTTGCCCATCGCCCGTCATGCCCGTAGGGAAAACTGATACCCACATTGCGCAAACTTGGCACTTTGAACTTTAGCGAATCGGTAGTTTTTCCGGTTATGCGCATTCTGCCCTTATCCTGCAGCACTTCATCTTCGGCTAAACCTGCATTGCGAAAACTAAAATCAGTAAAAAAAGGTGGGGGATGGCAGGTGATACATTTTTGTTGAAACATTTCATAACCCAGTTGTTCGGGCAATATAAATGTATCCTCTCCCCGCATTACCCGGTCGTATTTGCTGTTATTACTTACCAGAGTAAGAACGAATTGACTAATAGCTTTCCCTAATTCGAGGGTGGTAATTTTTTGTACCCTAAAAGCTTGCTGAAATTTTTTGCGATAGTCGGCATGGGAATTCAACTTATGTAAAACACTATCCAGCGTTTCTCCCATTTCATTTTCGGCAGTAATGGGGGCCAGTGGCTGAAGGTCGAGGTGCAGGATACCGCCATCCCACATAAAATTTTTCTGCCAGGCCATATTTACAATGCCGGGTGCGTTGCGGGTAGAAAAGCGATTATCGATGCCATGGCTTAGACTATGATCATAAGTTGCAAAGCCGCCAAATGATTGGTGACAGGTGCCGCAGGAAACCATACCATCTTTACTGAGGATGCCATCATAAAATAATTGTTTGCCCAGTGCAATGCCTTCTTTGGTGAGTGGGTTGGCAGCAAAATCATAAGCAGGTGCCGGCCAGCCTTTTGGGGTGTTGAATTTTACGGGATGAACAGGCCCCCACCAATTATCTGCCTGTACCCAGGCGATGCCGGAAAGTACAATAAACAATAGAATGATATATAGGCGATATTGTTTCATGTTTACTGAATCACGCTAAATTGAGATTGATAGTTATTGGCAATTTGAATAGCTAGTTTACCAGGAACATGGCAAATCGGATGGGCAGCAATAGATAGGGGAGAAGTGCCATTGAACCAACGCAGTAAATCTGCCTGCAGCAATATGCGATGTTGTTCGGTTGATTTTTTATCAATGGACAATTGAATAAGTTTGGCTACATTTTGTTCACCGGCAAATCCCCCTACATGGTAAGTGAATTTTTTTCCCGGCATGGGAGAAACCGCTGAAGTTCCTTCTATTTTTGCCATTACATATCCCGTGTTCCAGGTCCAGAACATACCGCGTGCCGGATCAAGCACGCCCGATTGGATGCCGCTTACATTTTTAGCACTATCTACGCCTAATAAAAATTGTATGCTTACAACATCTGAAATGTTCCTTGGCAAGTTAATTTGCAAACTGCTGCTATCCGAAATATTTACGAGAAAGTAACTATCCCGAATTGGATACCATTTTCCGGAGGAAGACTGTAAAGCAAAATTGGAGAGATAGAAAAGACATTTGTCAATCGAAAAAGTTTCCCCCAGGGCATTGGTATAGGTATCTTCGGGCGACCAATTTTTTTCACCCACCACCGGAATAATTTGAATGGTAAGCATAGATTTACTAGCCACAGATTGCGCCGCAGTTGATTGAAAAATACCTGCCATCCATAATACCATTACAAGTAAGCCGGCTTGCCTCATTCGTTGAAGTTGAATTTTTTTCTCAGCACTTTATTCAGTGCGTTTCTTTTTTTATGCTCGAGTCTTTTTTCTTTAGAGGCTGCTGTTGGCTGGGTGGCGCGGCGCGCAATGGGGGGTATGATGGCCTGTGCAATCATCCGGTTCATTTTTTCAATCACCGATTTTTTATTCAGCCATTGGGTTCTTTCTGATTGCGATTTAACCAATAACCAATCTTCGTTGGTGATTTTGTTGGCTAGTTTTTCGCGAATCATCGCTTTTTGTTGATCCGTACATTTTTCTGATGAACCAATATGCCAACGACCTTCTACCATGGTTTCTACCTTGTTCACATTTTGCCCTCCTTTTCCCCCGCTGCGGGCCGTTTGAAACTGAATTTCGGGGGTAATAACTATCTTCATGCCGGTAAAGTTCGTACAAATTAGCAGATTACATATGAGAATCGTAGTACAACGGGTTTCGGAAGCCGCCGTTCGGGTAAATCATCAAATAACAGGCCAGATTGGTTCGGGATTGCTGGTTTTTGTAGGCTTCGAAGCGGCAGATACCCAGGAAGATATTACCTGGATTACCGGAAAACTAGTTAACCTTCGAATTTTTAACGATGAGCAGGGCGTGATGAATAAAAGTTGTTTAGAAGTGGGGGGAGATATTTTATTGGTAAGTCAGTTTACCCTTCATGCCAGTACCAAAAAAGGAAATCGTCCATCTTATATCCGTGCAGCCCGGCCCGAACAAGCCATTCCTTTATATGAAACGTTGATAACTGAATTATCGAGTGCCCTGGGTAAACCCATCTCCACCGGAATATTTGGTGCCGACATGAAAGTGAGTTTATTGAATGATGGTCCGGTAACTATATTGATAGATTCGAAGCATAAAGAATAAACTAATCATTCAAACATACCCTATGAGTATTACCCTTGCGCAGGCCCAGGAAAATGTAGATCAATGGATTAAAACCGTGGGTGTCCGTTATTTTAATGAACTCACCAATTTGGGTATTCTGATGGAGGAAGTGGGCGAACTGAGCCGATTGATGGTGCGGCAATATGGCGAGCAATCATTTAAAGAGTCCGATAAAAATCGCGAACTCTCCGATGAGATGGCGGATGTATTATGGGTACTGATCTGTTTAGCCAATCAAACCGGGGTTAACTTAACCGAGGCATTGGAAAAGAATTTCGAAAAAAAATCTTTACGAGATGCTGACCGGCATCGGCAGAACGACAAATTATAATCCTGCCAATAAAAGCCCTCGATTTTACATTTCTATTTTTTCTTGCGGAAGATAGACCCCTGCCGTGCCATTTTCTCGATGGCTTCTACAGTTCTGGGAGATCCGGCTGAAAGGTTTTTATATCCATCAGCCGTAATCAGAAGATCATCTTCAATTCGCACACCAATCGACCACCATTTTTTATCGCAGGGGCTGCCTGGTGGGATATAGATGCCGGGTTCTACGGTAAAGATCATGCCTGGTTCCAGGGCTCCTCTTCTTCCCATATCATGTACATCTAAGCCGAGATGATGCGAAGTACCATGTGGAAAATAGGTGCGCACCTGATTTTCAGATTTTATGATGCCCAATTCTTTTAATCCCTTTGCAATCACATTAACTGCCGCTGCATGTGGATCTGAAAATTGTTTTCCGGGTTTACATTCAGCAAAAGCCGCATCCTGTGCTGCCAATACTAGCTCGTAAATAATTTTTTGTTCGGGAGAAAATTTTCCGTTGATGGGTATGGTACGGGTAATATCGGCACAGTAGCCATGGTATTCGGCGGCACAATCGCTCAATAATAAATCACCATCCTGTAATGTACGCTGATTGGTTTCGTAGTGGAGGATACAGGTATTGGGTCCGGATCCATTGATGCTGGGGTATCCCACATATTCAGAGCCCCGGCTTTTGAATTCATATTCCATAATGGCCTGGGCATCGTATTCGTGCATGCCGGGCTTCATCGAACGTATCACACTATTGTGCCCTTCTACACTCATGTTAATTACTTTTTCCATCAGGGCAATTTCTTCCGGTTGTTTGATGCCACGTAAAAATTGTAAAATATTCATTCCAATAGCAGGATTTACCGATTTTCCAGCTCCTATTAATGCAGAGTCGAGAGATGCAGCCATGTTAGCCAGGATATCTCCCCTACCGGGATATTTAAATAAAATCTGATCGTTTCTGAAATTAGTGATTACAGTGTCTAACTGAGTAAAGTCAACCAATTTCCCGGAAAACTGATCGGTAGAAAAAACTGCATTCAATTGATACTTTTCAAGTACACCAGAGGGCCCCAGAATTTTGCCAGTCCACATTTCCCGCTGGGGATTTCTGGGTTGTACAAAAATAAATTCAGTACCTGTTGTTTGCAGGATGGTAACGGGCTGTTTGAATAACAGCAATACTGCATTGGGTTCTTCCAAACCGGTTAAATAATAAAAGTTTTTATTCTGGGCATAGATGTAATTCACATCATTATTGCGCACTTTTTGAGGGGCGGCAAAAAAGATGGCCACTGATTTATCAGGCATTTTTTCACGAAAAGCCGTTCTTCTGCCGGCATGGAAAGCAGGCGATAGATAATCTGTCGGATACTCGTCTGGTGTTTGGGAAAAACTAAGCAGGGGAACTGCCAATAACAGGGCTATTCGTAGTATTGATCTCATACCATTTTATTTTTATAAAACTAACCAATTTGTTGGTTTTTGGGGAGAATAATATCTCGGTCGGTTTAATGGGGATTTTGGTCGGTAAACACCCCATTTGTCTGCGTTTCGCAAAGCAAGGGTAATCCTGTATTTTTGCAAGGCTATGAGTACACCCGTTGATCAATTATTGCCTGCGATTATCGCACATGCCAAAGAATATGGTTTTGTATTTCCCAGTAGTGAAATTTATGATGGCTTGGGAGCTGTTTACGATTATGGTCCTTACGGAAGTGAGCTGAAAAAGAATATCCGGGATTACTGGTGGAAAAGCATGACCCAACTGCATGAAAATATTGTGGGCATTGATGCGGCAATTTTTATGCACCCCACTACTTGGAAAGCGAGTGGCCACGTAGATAATTTCAGCGATCCGATGATTGATAATCGCGACAGTAAAAAGCGCTATCGGGTAGATCATTTACTGGAAGCCAAGGCGGATGAACTTACACAAGCTGGAAATAGTGCCGATGCTACTGCATTACTGGGGCAAATGGATACTTTGCTGGCAGCAGAAGATTTTGCAGGACTAAAGCAATTATTGGTAGACAATAAAATTGTTTGCAGTGTAAGTGGAACGGGCAACTGGACGGATATCCGTCAATTTAATCTTATGTTCTCCACCCAGGTGGGGTCGGTGGCGGAGGAGTCGGATACTATTTATTTGCGACCCGAAACGGCGCAGGGAATTTTTGTGAATTTTTTGAACGTGCAAAAAACCGCCCGGATGAAAATTCCTTTTGGGATTGCACAAACTGGCAAAGCTTTTCGCAATGAAATAGTTGCTCGTCAATTTATATTCCGCATGCGTGAATTTGAGCAGATGGAAATGCAGTTTTTTGTTCGTCCCGGTACGGAAGGGGACTGGTACAAATACTGGAAAGAAG
>JBIINW010000277.1:0-3043 GCA_044337245.1 Sediminibacterium sp.
GAGAAAAATGCAGTAGATTTATTGAGGTTTATTCACATATATGTATAAAAATTATACAACAAGTAAAAAGTCCTTTCGCTGATTTATAATAAATTAATTATATTTGAAATAAAGCGCTACACAGCCACGCATAGCAAGTGTTGTAGGCTCCCCATTTTTAGTACACCATAAAAACACAATTGCCAAACAAAAAATCAATTGAATATGAAAAATATACAGATTGAAATTAAATGGGCATTTATCTTTTCCCTTGTAGGATTAGTTTGGATGGTGTTAGAAAAATTGTCTGGCCTTCACGGAAAATACATTGACTATCATCTCTACTTAACCAACCTTTTTGCCATTCCTGCCATTATCATAATGGTAATGGCTTTGAAAGACAAGAAGAAAAATTTTTATGGCGGGCAAATGAACTACAAGCAAGGACTTATTTCGGGAATTGTTTTGTCGGTTATTATTGCTTTACTCAGTCCGCTTACCCAATGGATAACTACTTATGTTATTTCACCTGAATATTTTCCAAACGTGATAAAACGTTCCGTAGAGTTAGGCTATTTCAAAACAACAGCGGAGGCGGAGGCTAATTTCAATTACCAAAACTATGCGATACAAGGGGCATTTGGAGCTTTGGTTATGGGTGTTGTAACTACGGCAATTGCAATGATTTTTATACGGAGTAAAAAGGCGAAGTAAAAAGGGGGGAGAATTGATTTTGAGTGAGGAAGATGGGGATTTGGTCTTTGGCTGTTGGTCTTTGGCTTTTGGTCTTTGGTAGTTGGGCTTTGGTTCTGGGATTGGGGGATTGGTCTTTGGGTTTTGGTTCTGGGCTTAGGGCTTTGGGAATTGATATTTGGTATTGTTAAGTAACATCAGCAATTTGGATTTAGCTAATCGAGACTATAGTAGCCATGCAAAAGACTGAATATATTTCTCAAACTTTTGCAAAGCCTGGGACGCTAGTTACAATTTTATCTCAACAGTAGAAATATGATAAAGAACACTGTTGTTGACGGATATATATAATCACTGCAGACAAGTTGCCAAAATAAAAAATCACTACCCTTATTCAATTATATGAATATTAATATCCAAATAAAAATATTAATAGGACTACTATTTTCTGTAATCCTATTTCATATTTGCATTATTGTGAAAATAATTCCCTACAATATAGCTTGGGGTGGCAGACTAACAAACGACAATGAAATGTACGTATTTGAAAGTATTTCGATACTAATAAACTTATTTCTTTCCTGGCTCCTATTAATGAAAGGGGAATTCGTACAATTCAAGTTTCCCAATAAAACTGTAAATTTAATTCTATGGATTTTCTTTGCACTGTTTATACTAAATACAGTAGGAAACCTTTTCGCTAAAACGAATTTTGAAAAATTATTTGCCCTATTAACAGGACTATCAGCCATATTAATTTGGAATATATTAAAACATAAGAAAACAACCAAATGATAACGAGGGGTTGGAAAAAGAGGCGGTTCAATGCTCTGCAGATCGCGATGCATCTTTATGGTGAATCACACGCCGGGGTGCACTCAGCATAACTCCAACTTAGCGGATAGTGAAAATCTCACACGTAGTCTAGCTGCAAAACGTTGTGCGACATCCTGAAACCCACCAACAGGAAGCAGAAAACAAAATACATGGCAATGAATAAATATGTAAGAGTTTCTTTAGTGTTATTATTTGTAGTTTCTTTAGTGGTGGCGGTAGCTCTATGGAAAGGCTTGCATTCTTTTTTGTTTGCGTGGGTATTAAACTTGATGCTCATGACAATTGCTTTATATATCTCTCAGACCTTTCAACTAAAATTAGCATCTACCTATTTTAATTCGAAAAAATGGGAAGCTGAAGGGGAAATATATAAATGGTTAGGGGTTAATGGATTTAGAAAACTTTTAGTATGGGTTGGTTGGGAGAAACTTAACAAAGCTACCAATCCTGTAAAAAAGAGTTTGGATGCATTAAAGCATTTGGAATATGGCACTCGCCAATCGGAATTTATGCATTTAATTATCTTCTTCATAGTATTAGTCTTCAATCTTTTCGTAGGATTTAATTACGGATGTAGGCAATCCCTCTGGTTACTTTTTCTAAATATTATACTAAATGTATATCCAATTGGAGTTCAACGTTTTAATCGACCAAGGCTGCGAAAAGCTATAACTAAAATGAAGAGCTTTTCAACCGGCGCGTAAAATGTAAAGCCAAAAAGAAATTAATTGAATAGAAATAATTCGAAAAAGGACGACTGCACTCCAAAAGACTTTACACAATTAGGCCTTACCAGCTTGCCCATTTAGTTTTTGGTATTACCAATCCTTATTAGTAATTTAAAGGGTAGGTGTAAATAGAACACAAGCCAGCAATGAAGCTAATAACACTCCTATTTTTTAGTATGCTATTTACCATTACATCCTGCACGGGGCAGAACTCTGATTCGAAAAATACCACATACCATTTTGAAGAACTACCTGTAAAGGGCGACACCGTAAAAGAACTTGGAAGCAACATTATGGTGATTTATCAAGACAAGAAGAATACCTATTGGTTTGGTAGTTGGAAAACAGGCGTGTATAAATACGACGGTAAAACTTTGATAAATTATACAACAAAACAAGGTTTGCATAACAATAGAGTTGATGATATAAAAGAAGATAAAGCGGGCAACCTATATTTCTCTGGAATGAATCCAACTTCTACCATAACAAAGTTTAACGGAATATCATTTACTAAAATCATAGCAACCCCAAGTAATAATTGGAAACTTGAATCGAATGATTTGTGGCTACTAAATGCTTATCAATCCAAACAAAAAGTTTACCGGTTTGATGGAAATACCTTGTATGAATTGACACTACCAAAGCCACCCAAACTAAACAATCCATTTGAAGTGTATAGTATTTATAAAGACAAAAAAGGAAACATTTGGTTTGGCACAAATCCTGTTGGCGTTTGTCGTTATGATGGAAAATCATTTGATTGGATTACAGAAGAAGATGTAACAGAATTTCGCAATGAAGGTGCA
>JBIINW010000278.1:0-3039 GCA_044337245.1 Sediminibacterium sp.
GAGGAAAATAAAAACGCCGCTATTTTTAAAGAGTATGGGTTTCCCAATCGATTCGGATTTCCAGTATTTCTCATAGTAAATGCAGATGGGAATTTGATTCACACACAAAATTCAAGCTACTTAGAACTGGGCAAAAGTTATGATGCCTCAAAAGTTAAGGAATTCTTGCTCAGCTGGACGAGCAAGGCACTGCAAGCATCCTCCTATCCCTATTTATATCAGTAAACAAATTGTATGAATCCACATTTCGAAACCTTTAGAGGTAAAATCAGTAGTCCAATAAGTTTTCGGTTTTTTCTATTGCAAAAGTTGCCTACTGCTTATTTATGTGGGTTGCGCATAAAGGAGCTGAATGCCAACACTACCGTAATTTCTGTAAGGCATGGGTGGTTTAATCAAAACCCATTCCGCTCTATGTATTTTGCGGTTCAATCGATGGCTGCAGAAATGAGTACGGGGTTGATGAGTTTTGGACAGGTGTATCGCCGAAACCCAGCAGTTAGTATGCTGGTAGTAAAATTGGAAGCCTCTTTTATAAAAAAGGCAACTGGACTTATTTTATTCACCTGTATGGATGGGGCATTAATTGATAAGGCGGTTGAGGATACCATTGCTTCTGGCGAAAGCACCCAAATTGTTACCCGTTCGGTGGGAACAAATGAAAGTAATGAAGTAGTAGCCGAATTTCTAATCACTTGGAGTTTCAAAGCACGTAAAATTTAGTAAATGAAAATCAGCTTTCACGGGGCAGCCCGAACCGTAACCGGATCTAAACACCTAATAACGCTTCGTTCCGGCAAAAAAATTTTACTTGACTGTGGTTTGTTTCAGGGTATGGGAAAAGAAACCCAGCCACTGAATGCCAATTTTGGATTTACGCCGAGTGAGGTAGATGTACTTATATTATCTCATGCACATATCGACCACTGCGGCTTGATTCCCAAATTGGTGAAAGAGGGTTTTGAAGGACCTATCTATTCTACACCGGCCACCAAAGAACTCAGTGCCATTTTACTGGAAGATTCGGCAGAGATTCAAAGAGACGACACTCGATTTATCAATAAACGAAGAGCCAAACAAGGCTTACCTCCTTTTGAGCCCTTGTACGATTTGTCAGACGCTTCCCGGGCACTGGATTTATTCATCACCCTGGAATACAATCAGTGGCAATCTGTTTTACCCGAACTAGAAGTTATGTTTACCGATGCCGGACATATTATTGGTAGCGCAGCCGTTCATTTACGGATTACAGAGAATGGAAAAACCACGCGAATATCTTTTAGTGGAGATGTGGGTAGATACAATGATGCTATTTTACGAGCCCCAGCAACTTTTAGTCAAGCTGATTACCTGATTCTTGAAAGTACCTATGGAAACCGGTTACACGAAGAAATTACCGGAGCCCCTGATAAATTATTAGAGTGGATTGAAAAAACCTGTATTCAGAAAAAAGGGAAATTAATTATTCCCGCATTTAGCGTTGGGCGCACGCAGGAAATATTATATGCACTTAATCAACTGGAAGTAGAAAACCGATTGCCGAAAGTACCCATTTATGTAGATAGCCCCCTGAGCGGAGAGGCGACTGCACTATTGAAAAAGTATCCACAATATTTTAATAAAAAAATTAGAAAACTGATGGAAAAGGATGAGGATCCTTTTGACTTTAAGGGCTTACATTTTATTAAAGAGGCTGCGGAAAGTAAGCGTTTGAATGATATGACGCAACCCTGTATCATCATTTCTGCCAGCGGAATGGCTGATGCGGGAAGGGTAAAGCATCATATCATGAATAATATCAGTAATCCATCCACCACCATCCTTTTAGTGGGCTACTGCGAACCCCGATCGCTGGGTGGTCGGTTGGTTAATGGCGCTAAGGAAGTGAAAATTTTTGGAGAAATGTATGATGTGGCGGCCGAAGTAGGAGAGATGCGCAGTATGAGTGCCCACGGCGACTATGATGATCTTTGTCAGTTTGTTGCCTGTCAGGATATTGCTGCTATTAAAGTATTATTTCTGGTGCATGGAGAATATGAGGTGCAGGAAGCATTTAAAGAGAAGTTACTACATAAAGGATTTCGCTTTATAGAAATTCCCGATCTTCATGAGCAATACATATTGGAATAATGTTACCCAACACCCTACTTGCTCGTTTACTTGGCATATACACTGCTCAATTCGGAGAGCCAGCCTGTGTAGTGAAAGCACCTGGCAGAATTAACTTTTTAGGGGAGCATACAGATTATAATCTCGGTTTTGTAATGCCCGCTGCTATTGATAAGGCTATTTATATTGCAATAGGAGGCAGAGCAGATAATCGAATTGAACTGGTATCCGCCGACTTTAACGATGCCTACAGTGGACGAATAGATGAACTCACACATTCCGAAAAAAGCTGGCCTAATTATCTGTTGGGGGTTATTCAGCAATTACAACAAAAACAACTATATCCATCCGGATTTAATGCGGTAATTCTTTCTGATTTGCCGGTGGGCGCTGGACTTTCTTCTTCTGCTGCACTGGAATGTGCCGGGTTACTGGCATTGAATCAGCTTTGCAATTTTCATCTGCCCACCCTAACCATGGTTACAATGGCGCAGGCAGCTGAAAATAGTTTTATAGGATTACAATGCGGCATCATGGATCCATTTGCTAGTATGTTTGGAAAAGAAAATGAACTGATTAAGTTGAATTGTTCTAATCTCGATTACACATATTTGCCCTTTCATTTTCCAGATGTAGAGATGGTTCTGTTGGATACAGGCGTAAAGCATTCGCTTGCGGGCACAGAATACAATTTGCGCAGAGAGGAGTGCCAGGCAGGACTGGAAAAAATACAGGAAAAATTTCCCCTTGTACCATTTTTGAGTGCAGCAACCATGGAACAAGTGAACCTAAGTATTCCTGCCGATACCATTATTAATCGAAGGTGTACTTATGTTGTGCAGGAGAATAGCCGGCTTTTGGCGGCAGCAGAAAATCTTAAGAATCAGGATATCATTTCATTTGGCCAAAAAATGTATGCTACCCATGCCG
>JBIINW010000089.1:0-10913 GCA_044337245.1 Sediminibacterium sp.
TAATGAACAATATCGGCAAAGGTTTTTCGGCTATGGGGTTGCCGGGTAAACAATACGCGTAAACGCTTAAGGAGGCGGGATGAATAAGATATTAAGATGGTATCATCAATATCAGATATAACACCCAATTGAACTGAATGAGGAATATATAATTCGCCCAGCACTTCCTGCAATACCTTGCCTTCTTTATCTAGATAAGAAACCGTTATTGACTGAAACCCAGCAGTTAATTCTTGGGGTGATTCCCAGTGAAATTCAAAGAATCCGTCTTCCTGGGTGCTGGTTTCGAGTCGGGTGGATTGGTGTTGTAACTGAATACGGGCATCAGCGATCGGGTGAATAGCAAACAAGCGAATCAGGTGCCGGATATTGTAAAAAATATTTTGGGTGAACCGTTCTCGAATGGTAGGATTGCCTTGCAATAGGTGTCCGTACACTACCAGATGATGGGTGTGGCCATACCCTTTATAAATCTTCAGGTTAACAGATGAGCTATTTTGTAACTTTGCCATAGAGCGTGCTTTACAATTTACGGCATTTATTGGTAATCATTCTAGCAAAATTAGTATGTCTACATCTGTTGTTTTATTTATCATTAATCCCCACTCCGGAACTACTCGGCGACCTTGGCATACCCTTATAAATGATTTTTTTTTACACCGGGCAATAGAAGTGCACTGCCACCATTTAGAAAAAGATACCTCATCGGTGAAAATCGTTGACCACATTCACCAGGTGCAACCTAATCTGGTAGTAGCGGTAGGCGGTGATGGAACCATAAAATTAGTTGCAGCTGCCTTGCTAAAGAGTTCTATCCCCATGGGCATTATTCCGGCCGGGTCTGCCAATGGATTAGCCTATGAGTTAGGTATTCCTACCGACCCTACCCTAGCCATGCATACATTGCTAACCGGAAAATCGATAAAAATTCATGGCATCGCCATTCAAAACGAAATCTGTTTACACCTGGCTGATATTGGATTAAACGCCTGGGCCATGAAAAAATTTAATAGGGGAAATACCCGGGGATGGTTAGGATATGGTTGGG
Source organism: Sediminibacterium sp. (assembly GCA_044337245.1). Lineage (GTDB taxonomy): Bacteria > Bacteroidota > Bacteroidia > Chitinophagales > Chitinophagaceae > Sediminibacterium. The sequence goes on from JBIINW010000089.1 coordinate 1,049, forward strand.
CCTCTTTACAATCTTTGTACTATGCAAGAATACACAGTGTAACCCTACAAACCGACCAACAATCCATCAAACTACGGGCGGCCATGATTGTATTGGCTAACGGTACCGCCTATAGTACCGGTGCCATCATCAACCCTGGCGGTTCTTTACTTGATGAACATTTTGAGGTTATAGTTATGAAAGAAATATCATTGATTGAAACCCTCAAAATGCTTTTCACACATCAGCCATTTAATCCAAAAAAAGTAGCCGTTTACAGTACGCAAAAAGTAACCATCCGGTGTAAAAAGAGAATACCTTTTCAAATTGACGGAGAATACCAAGGCAAGGTAAAAAATATTGAGGCCACTATAGTTTCCCATGCCGTTTCCATCATTGTGCCTTGATTTGCTTTTCCCTTAAATATTACTAGTTTATCACAGCAGATTCTCTTCTTGCTTACCTATTGTTCCTCCTCCCCCTTTTTTCCCTTTTTTACGTTGGCGGCGTGCCGGCCACTTCCATCACCATCATCTAAAAAACCTGCTTCGGGACGTAACTGTGTTAAAACTGCTTTCAACTTTTCAAAAGCAGCTTTGGTTGCTGGTGAACTTGCAGGATTTTGCACCAGCATTTCCTCAAAGGGAGCATTGCGCATATCAAATAACTTTTCTTCTCTGGTTAACTTCCAGTTGGCGTCTCTCACATACCACTGATTACCTAGTTCCATAAAAATCCAGTCTCGATGCGATGCAGATTCGTTAAATAACAAAGGGAAAAAGCTTTTTCCGTCTATTACCCGATCAGTTGGTATAGGAGCTCCGCCAAGCTGAGCCATGGTAGGCATAAAATCGCAGGCATCTATCAATTGATTGCTGATTCTTCCCGGCTTAATTTTTCCTGGCCAACTGATAATAGCGGGTACCAAACTTCCACATTCGAGCATGGTACCTTTTTTGCCCGATAACTGTTTACCCCCAATTGAACTGCGTTCGGCATATTTACTGGCCGTACCATTATCCCCCATAAATATGATTACTGTATTTTCTCGCATGTGCAAACTATCTAATACATGCAATAAGTCGCCAACCAGCTTGTCCATATAAGCGGTATTGTCTGCATATAAATCGCTGCCGGTTTTGCTATAAGGGGTTCGCTGAATATTCGCGTGCACATGAACCATGGAATAATGAAGAAAGAAAGGAGTGGTTTGATGGGAGGAGATAAACTTGGTTGCCTCTTTATGCATCAAATCTGGCATATAAACATCAGCGGGTAAAGCAAGTTCCTTTCCATTTACAAAATAGGTTTCCGCGCCTTTTTTCTCAGTGCTCCAATAAACACCACTTCCCTTGAATGTCAAATATTCATCAAATCCAAAAGCGGCGGGAGTTTCGCCAAACTGACTCCATTTTCCGATTAGTGAAGATGCATATCCTGCCTTTTTAAGTATAGCGGGCGTAATCATTTCGGCAGCCGGTTTAATCTGTCCTACACGATCTTGATTCACTGCTCCTGTTCTAAAAGCATAGCGACTTGATAGGATCCTGGCCCTTGATGGCCCACAAAGCGGTGCCGTGTAGGCATGTGTAAAGCGAATTCCCTCCGCAGCCAATTTGTCAATTATAGGAGTTTTATTTTGATCAGAACCATAAGCACTTACATCTCCAATTCCCAAATCATCGGCCAAAATAAAAATGATATTAGGGCGGGTATTTCCCGACTTATTTTTTTGCGCCGAAATGCCGGAACAAATCAGGAACATTGAAAACAAAACAATTATTTTTCCTTTCATTAGTGCAAGTATTTATTATGAATTAATCGGCTGAGTTTTTCCAATTGGTTGTATCCCCTTTAAATCGGGTAAGGGCCTGCCATTCGGTTATACCCCCCTGATCACCCTGCTGTGCCATCCACTTTTTCAACTCTGCGAACAGGGTATTTTTAATCGATTGCAAACTGGCATCATTTGTTCGATTGCTCAATTCAAAAACATCATCCTGAATATTATACAACTCGAACTCTGGTCTTGTTCTGTATAAACTGGCATGCGCAAATAACTGACTATCGCCTTTCGTTTTTTTCAACCAGCCTTCATATAATTTATTTCCAACTCGCGAAGCGGAAGAATAAAAAGGTTCCTGATAATTCAGGTTCCAAATCAATTTATATTTTTTATTTTGTATAGAACGAACCGGATAATTATCCGAACCGTTTTTGATGCCCCTTGTGGTATGCACTCCAAACACATAGGTTCTCACTTCTGCTGCATTACCCTTCATAGCACCATAAAAACTTTTGCCATCTAATGGCATCGTTTTTTCAGTATTTCCTCGAAGTTGATCCGGATTACCCCCTGCAGCTTGATATAAAGTAGGTACAACATCTATATATTGCGTTAATACCGGCGTTCGGGAAGCTGGCTTAATCATCTGGGGCCAACGAACAATAAAAGCTGCTTTTAATCCCATGTTGTAACAAGTCCATTTACCAAACGGCAAGGAACTGCCATGCTCACTGGCAAAAAGAAAGATGGTATTATTTTTATTTCTTTTATCTACCATATCCATACAGTATCCTACAAGACTATCAGCATAGGTTACTTCAGCATAATATTTTACCAGGCTCTCCCGGGTTTCTTTGGTATCGATCAAGTGGGGAGGAACTTTTATTTTATTCGCACTATACAAATCCGGATTTCCGCGTGTCCAAGGCCCATGCGGCTGATTGGTTGCAACAATTAACAGGTAGGGTTTCGTTTTGTCTTTATCAATCCACTGTTGTGCGTTGGATAATTGTATGTCTATACCTTCTCCATTATCACTATTTCTGCCACCCAAATATTCAAAGGGAAAGTTAGCCATAGGAGCATAATGTTGTTTTCCTATTAAAGCCACCCGATACCCAATATTTTTAAAGTGTTGCACAACGCTCACAATATTATTATAAACCTGTGCATGATTGGGATAGCTACCATTTTTTACAGGATAAATACCGGTATATAAACTCTGCCGGGTTGGGCCACACATGGCGGTTGCATTAAACATATTGTCGAAACACATCCCCTCACCGGCCAATTTAGCCAGGTTAGGTGTTTTCACATCCGTATTGCCATAAGGCTCGCAATCAATGGACGTCATATCGTCGGCAATAAAAAAAAGTATATCGGGCTTGCCGGCTTTTGCCTGATTAATCGGCATGGCTTTTTCTGGAGAATTACTCTCTTTGTTAGTTATAGATAAAAATTTGTGTGCGGTCGGCTTAGAATCAACCGAAGAAGAAGAAAGGAACGATATGCTACTTAGAACACCCATAAAAATTAATGCAGCCAATAATAGATGAAAATGCTTCATGTTTTTTATTTTGATTTCCAGGGCCAGGGAAGTGCTTTTGTTCGAATGGCGGCCTGTTGCCATAAGCTAGCTAGTTCTTTCCCTTTTTCGGGAAATTGTAAAATCAGATTATTCGTTTCAGTAGGATCAGTGGTTAGATTATATAATTCCCAGGCACGCTCATCTTCAGGTAAAAATTTTTTGTTGGTAGTTGCTCTACTTACCAGTTTCCAGTTGTTTACCCGTATGGCCCGGTTACCCTCATGTTCCCAAAAGATATAGTCCCTTTGAATGGATTGGTAAGTAAAAGTGGGAACCAAACTTTTTCCTTCCAGGGGTTGAATGGTATTCGATCCATAGGTTTGCGGATAGGGTATTTGCGCAATATCAATACAGGTTGCCATGATATCTATCAGATGGGTGGGCTGTTTTCTTAATCCGCCTTTTGCCTTTATTCCTTTGGGCCAATGAACAATTAATGGGGAAGCGATTCCTCCTTCATGCACCCAGTGCTTGTATAAGCGAAAGGGTGTATTGCTAACATTTGCCCACTCTTCGCCATAAGTAAGCCAGGTATTTTCCTGACCAGGCATCACCCCTTTTCCACTGCGTATGAACTCCCCCTTTCGGGAATAGACAGGTTGCTTTCCTCGGAAAACTGAATCCGGCGCATAATACGCACCTTTCAGTTGAACATCAGTTGGCGGAACTTCTGGTTGATTGGAATTTAAAGGTTCTGCACAGCCGCCATTATCTTGCATATAAAAAACTACCGTATTGTCCAGTTCATTTTTTTGCTCGAGCGCTGTTATGATTCTTCCAATTCCCTCATCCATTATGTTTACCATAGCAGCATATACTTCCATTCGGCGGGACTGCCATTTTTGTAAGGGTTCGTTTTCCCAGGCAGGTATGGATACGCCCCGCTCAGTTAACACAGTATTGCCGGGAAGAATACCCAACTTTTTTAATTTTTCAAATCTGAGGGTTCGGATTTTATCCCAACCCTTATCATACATTCCCTTGTTTTTATTGATAGCTGACTCCGGAGCCTGAATAGGCCAATGTGCCGCAGTAAAAGCCACATACATAAAGAAGGGAGTTCTACTGGAATGTTCCCGAATATATTTTACCGCCGTATCACTGATTGCATCGGTATAATAAAAGTCGCTGGAAGGAGCGATAAATGAATTTCCACTCATTAATGTTCCCGGATCGTAAAAACTTCCTGAGCCATTTAAGGTTCCAAAAAAACGCTGAAATCCTCTTTGCATGGGCCAATTCGACCGGTCACCCTGGGGAGTTAAGTTTTTAGCTATATGCCACTTCCCTACCATATATGTTGCATACCCTCCCAACCGAAAAACTTCCCCCATTGTTACCGCTTGTTTGCTCAGATCATCTGTATAGCCGGGTTCGGGAAAATTTTCGGTGCTCAAATGCCCCATGCCTGCCTGATGCGGATATAGTCCGGTTAACAAGGAAGCTCTGGAAGGGCTACACCGGGCTGTATTATAAAATTGTGTAAACCGCAGTCCATTCTTAGCTAACTTATCGAGATGCGGGGTACTGATTTCTGATCCGAAACATCCAATGTCTGAGTAGCCCATGTCATCTGACAAAATCACAATCACATTGGGTTTTTTACTTTTTGCATTCTGCGATATGGCATTACTAGATACTGCTAACAAAGCAAAGCAAATAATGATGCCCGCGATTAATGTATACCGGCGTTTGAAAGTGGCTCGAATCAGTTTACAACAACGGGGTTTCATTTACTCTATTATTCGTTTAATGAATAGGGTTTCTATTCATTTTAGCAGGCTGCAAATAAATAATGGTCATTCATTTTAGGCCTACTTTTTTTGAGAAGCCAGAAAACTAATCATCTGTTTATGCAGTGTTGCTTTAATTTTTTTATAGGCAGTGCTGCCAGTAAAGTTTACTTTTTCAAGGGGGTCTTTTTCATAATCAAATAATTCCGAGCCTACTAATAAAGAAGTAGAAAAAGGATCTGTGCTGCGATACCCGTTTTTCATCCAAATAGTATATCGATACCGATTGGTTCGAATAGAATACCCCATCACATTGGCACCTGAATACCCCAATCTTTCATTCTCAGCGGTTTCACTGCTGCGTGGGTATTGACTTACCGAAAATGTTTTCACAGAAGCCGTAGGATTTTTCATTAGGGGAACCAGACTTTTGCCATGCAGATGAGAAGGGATCGGAACCCCGGCTAATTCGCAAAGGGTAGGGAATATATCAATAAACTCTGAAGACGACTGGGTAGGTTTTTTTGAATACCCTACTCCCGCTGCAGCAATAATCAAGGGAGCGCGGGTAGCTTGTTCAAAATTGGAATGTTTACACCAAAGGTTGTGATCTCCTAAATGCCAACCGTGATCTCCCCATAAAACAATAATGGTGTTATCGGAAATTCCCAGCGAATCCAGAGTATTTAATAAAACGCCCACATTCGCATCGGTATATGAAATACTAGCATAGTACCCATGTATCAGTTCTCTTTGTTTTTCCTCGGGGAGCGTAATACCAAAGCCCTTATCATTTGCCCCTGACAATACCGGTGGGATATCGGTATAGGCTCTTATTTCACCTGCATTATGAAAAGCAATGTCAACGGCATTAGTAGGTTTATCTTGAAATTCAGCTATCGGCAGTTGATCACGTTGATACAAATCCCAATACTTTTTGGGGGCAACAAATGGAAGATGTGGTTTTGCCAGCCCTACCGCCATAAAAAACGGACCTGATTGCTTACTGAGTTGTATAAGAATATCTTTAGCCTGCAAGGTATTGGCCCCATCATTATAGGCATGGTCGGGTACATCTTCACACTCAGTAGTAGGGCGAACTTTAGCCACAACATAGTCATTGGCTTCACTGCCTTTAAGGCCTTTTGCTGCCGCTTCTTTGGCATATTGTGCTGCCAACTGTTTGGTGGCAGGGTTCTGATACCTGGTTAATGCCGGCTCCCCATATGCTTCGGGATAATATCTCTTATCCGTTTTATAATAAGGAACACTCCAAGAAGGCTTATCTATTTCATTATCCACGCAACGGGGGTCGTATACTTTTCCAATTCCCTGGGTAGAATATCCCTGTGATTGCAAATACTGCGGTAAACTAATGATATCAGGATTCACATCCCGCATCCGGGTTTTCAAATCCCACACTTTTGTATAATCTGGCCGCATACCCGTCATCAGACTAGCGCGGGTAGGTCCACAAACGGCTTGCTGACAATAATTTTGCAGAAATACGGTGCCTCTTTTTGCAAGGCGATCGATATTCGGTGTTTTTACAATCGTATTACCATAACATCCCATTAAAGGTTTGAGGTCATCAATTGCTATAAAGAGGATATTGGGCCTGGATTTACTTTGTGATAAAACTCTCACAGAGCTAAGAACACAAACTAGCAGTGTTACCAAAAAAAAGAACCCGGCTGTATCCCTCTTCATAATTGAATTATTTCACCTCCTGCGATTTAAAAAACTGAACCACCTGATTATACAATTGTTGAGATTGATTGCTCACACTTTTGTCTGCCACAATATTCACTGTTTCCAAAGGATCTTTTTCTAAATCATATAGTTCAGTAGCATAGATTTTAGAAGGGCTAAAGGGCTGGGCACTGGTAAAATCATTCATCCACATAACATACCGATATTGTTTAGTACGCATAGAATATCCCCATAACTTTCTGCTCTTGTAGCCTAACTTTTTTGCTTCATCAGAAGTTAGGGTTCTATGATATTGGCTCATAGAAAAATCCTTTACTTCAGTCGCCTTGTTTTGGAGCACAGGCACTAAACTTTTTCCTGCCAAAAAGGTAGGGATAGGCACACCTGCCAGATCACACAAAGTGGGAAATATATCTACGTGTTCACTCAACGAATTGGTTTGTCCGGGTTTCATACCGGGTGCTGCAATAATTAAAGGTGATCGGTTGGCTTGTTCGAATGTGGTGTGTTTTTCCCACAGATCGTGATCGCCCAAGTGCCAGCCATGATCTCCCCAAAGCACAATGATGGTATTTTTCAATATGCCCAATTCTTCTAGGGTGTTTAGCAATACGCCCACCTGGGCATCCATATAAGAAACGGATGCATAATAACCATGAATCAGTTCTTTCTGCTTTTCGGTTTGTAATCCAATCCGCAAACTATCTCCCGATAAAGTGGCAAAAGCAGGAATATCTGTATAGTTCCGCAGTTCCCCCGATTTGTGGTAGGCAATTTCCACTGCATTTTTTGAATGTTCCTGAAATTTCTCTAAAGGCATGTCATTTCGATTGTACATGTCCCAATATTTTTTGGGTGCAACAAACGGAAGGTGGGGCTTATGAAAGCCAACTGCCATAAAAAAAGGTTTGCCTGCTTTAGATAAATTTTGAATTTGTGCTTTTGCTTTTTTAGCATACACGCCATCATTGTATGCATCATCTGGCACATCAATACATTCGGATGAAGGTCCTTTTCTGCTAACGGGATTCATATCCTCATCTTCTCCGGCTGCTTTGGCAGGGGCTTCTTTCAGAAATATTGCTTTGGTGGCCGGATTTTGATATTGCGAATTAGCAGGCTTGCCCATACCATTCGCATAATCACTTGCCTTTAATTCGATATAGGGAATATTCCACGAAAGTGGATCTATTTTATCAATAGCGCTGCTCGGATGATATATTTTACCAATACCCGCGGTGTTATACCCCTGGGTAATCAAATGCTGGGGTATGGTTAAAATATTGGGATTCATATCCCGCATTTGCGTTTTCAAATCCCATACCTTGGTATAATCCGGTCGCATACCCGTCATCAAGCTTGCCCGAGTGGGTCCGCATACGGATTGCTGACAATAATTGCGCGTAAAAACAGTACCCATTTTGGCTAACCTGTCTATATTAGGCGTTTTCACCAGCGTATTGCCATAACAACCCAAAATAGGTTTCAAATCATCTACTGCTATAAACAGAATATTCGGCTTAGCAGTTGTTTGCGCAATCACATTTGTTACCAGTGTACCTAAAAAGAAAGCAACTATCCCTATTTTTTTCATTTTCAAATTTTATACATTAATAACCGGGATTCTGAGGAATTACAATTTTACTATTATTGTCGATTTCACGTTGCGGAATGGGCAATAATAACTTGTTATTAGTAACATACCCTTGAATTACTGCAAGAGAAGGAACCGGAGTTGGATATCTGCCATAATGGGAGGGATACATAAAGGCATAATGAGATTTTATGCGGGCTACGGCATCCTCGGTAATTTCAGGCAAGGTAGTTTTATATCTGAGCAAATCAAACCATCTTACATTTTCAAAGGCAAATTCTAATCTCCTTTCCTTAGCAAGGGAGTCCGCAAAGCGTTGGGGGGTTGGCACATTTACTAAAGTAAGTGGTGCAGCCGACAAACCTGCCCGGGCTCTTGTTAGGTTGATTAAGGCAATCGACTCCGGAGAATACCCTTTAGCCTCCGCCTGCATCAAAATCACATCTGCATAGCGGATTACTGGCCAGTCACTCTCCCCATCATCCAGCAGGGTAACGGGCGTAATATGCTTTTTGGGATATAACCTGCGGTTATTACCGGTAGACCAGATGCCAAGGGTAAATGCCTTGCGATTATCGGCAGTAGCATACAAATTTTCCAATTCGATAGTACCGGTATTAAAACCATCTCCATCTCCATTCACAACCGCTGTTCCGCTCAACTCCGGAGCAAATGTATTGGGCCAGGGAGAACCGAGTCCCAAACCACCCGCTTTATAGCGTACAGCGAACAGAATCTCTCTGTTCATTTCATTGTTTACAGAAAACACGTCGGTATAGGGGGTTAAACCGGAAGTAATCAACCCATACCCACTACTTGTGATTATGTCGGTTAATACAGTACTGGCTTCTGTTTTCCGATTGAGCGTAAGTAATACCTTGGCAAGTAAGGCTTTTGCAGTCCATGCATTCGCCTTACCCAGATTATTGCCTGCATTAGATGTGGCAAAGGTTGAATAATTCAATGAGACTCCATTGGCAGCTGCATACTCTAAGTCAGCCAGAATTAATTTATAAACACTGCTGGCGCTACTTCTGTTGATATTAATGGCATCGAGTGCCTGTGATCCAATAAAGGGTTCATGAATTAAAAAAACACCTCCAAAAAGGCGAACCAGATTAAAATAATGGTAAGCCCTTAAAAAAGCGGCTTGTGCAGATAACTCTTTAAATTCGGCGTCCGTAATAGTTACCGTAGAAGTTGATTTAACGAGTTTTCCGGATGTGGAATCATAATCCAATGCTAAACTATTTAATACCAGATTGATATTGCGGATATTAGTATAGTTAGCACTCCAGTAAGTATAAATAGCGGTTAACGATGTGGCTGGAATAAATAAATCGAGATCACTTTTTTCGCGGTTGGGTACAGAACCACTCGCAGCATTTCCCATAATGGAATTGTCGCTGCGTAATTCCGTCATTTGCCACTCTTCGATAAGCGTGTTCCGCAATCCGGCATAACATCCGGAA
>JBIINW010000279.1:0-3011 GCA_044337245.1 Sediminibacterium sp.
TACAGTTCTTGCAAGCAAACGATTTTGGCACCCTGGGCAGCTGCCTGCCGGGTAAGTTCCATTGCTTTTTGAGTGTTTGCTTGTTTATCCGATGTGCACGACATCTGAATGAGCCCTACCGGTACTTCTGCCATAGCTTGCGATTAATTTAAATATCAGGTTACGTTTTGAATAATGGGGTCGAAACTAGATAAACCTACAATTTTTTCAGAGATATAGCCCTCTGCATAGGCAACACCAATTCTCTTCCCTAACATCATAGCTCTTGCCTTAACCGTTTCTAGAAATTGTGGGGTGGAAATATAGGTGGTGGGCTCATTGGTACCTGCGCTGTTGAATTGGGTACCGTAAGCCAGTATGGCTTCCATTTTTCTATCCATCACCGGTGATATATCCATTACAAAAGAGGGTTGAATAAAACGGTCTTGGATATAGTGAAACACATAACTAGGTCGCCAGGCACTTTGTTCAATACCATTTTGTAGGGTACTAATCTTTCGTAAACCGGCCAGAAAAGCGGCATCGGATACCAGCTTAGCACTTCTTCCATGGTCGGGATGGCGGTCTTCCGGGGCATTTGCCAGCACAATATTGGGCTGAAATTGGCGGATAGCCGCTATTACCAGGCGTTGATGCGCTTCATCATTGGCAAAAAAACCATCTGCCATTCCGAGGTTTTCCCGAACGGCAACTTGCATAATTTCGGCAGCACGGTTAGCTTCCTGCAAGCGGATGGCTGCTGAACCCCGGGTTCCCAATTCTCCGCGGGTTAAATCGATGATACCCACTTTTTTGCCTTCGGCAATCGCCATCATCAGGGTTCCTGAGCAGCCGAGTTCCACATCATCGGGATGAACCCCAAAAGCCAGTATATCTAGTTTCATGGAAGCCATTTGAGCAACAAAGTTACCAAATACCAGAAAATATCCGGTAGGTATTTGCTGAGAGAGGAAATAGATAGTAGAAAGTAGGGTGCAAAAAAAAGCCGGAATAAATCCGGCTTGTATGTTAAGCTTCTTTTTTCGCGTAACGCTTTTTGAATTTGTCGATTCTTCCCGCAGTATCCACCAGCATATTTTTACCAGTATAGAAGGGGTGAGAAGTATTGGAGATTTCAATTTTAATCAACGGATATTCTTTTCCGTCTTCAAAAACAGTGGTCTCTTTTGTGTTAGCGGTTGATTTACTTAAAAAGCTAACGCCATTGCTCATGTCTTTAAAAACAACAAAGCGATAACTTTCGGGATGGATGCCTTTTTTCATGTTGATTGATTTAAGGTTACACGGATTTTGCCGTGAATTTTTATTTGGGATGCAAAGGTACAACTTTTTGGACTGCCATCAAAAAATATTCGAAAACATTGATGCAACTATTTGAAAGTTAAGTAGTTACAGCCATATTACGATTTCATATTGATGAATTGCAGCGGTATTCCAAAGGAATGGTTGCGACAGGCGGTAATTACTTCTTGTAGCTCATCAATTTTTTTTGCAGTAACCCGAACGATATCGTCCATAATGGCTGCCTGAACTTTATAGCCATTGTCTTTAATCATTTTTACAATTTTCTTGGCGTCTTCTTGTTTCAGGCCATTTTGAACTTTAATTTCTTTCTTGATAATTTTCCCGCTGGGATAGGCATCTTTAGAAAAATCAAATGCACTGGCATCAATACCCTGTTTCATACCCCGGCTGATGATCACATCAATCACTTGTTTCATCTTCATCTCACTATCAACCTCTACCGTTAACTGGTATTGTTTTTTGTCGAGGGTAATTTCAACAGGTGATCCCCTGAAATCGTACCGGTTGCTGATTTCTTTTTTTACGGTATTAATGGCATTGTCTAGTACTTGCACATCTACTTCACTGGCGATATCAAAACTGGGCATAGTTTTTTTTGCAAAGATACAAGGGTTATTTTATATAGCCGGGCGGGCCCTTTTTTCGTTGGCAAACCATCGGGGGCTTTGGGTATATAAAATGATACCACTGATTATCAACAATAAAGAGATAATCTCTGCCTGGGTTGGCTGAAAGGGAAGTGAGGTATAGTGGGTATTTACCCTTATTTTTTCTATCAAAAACCGCTCAGCTCCATTGAGCATCAGGTATAGTCCGGCTAATCTACCGGGTATTGTAATTTTTTTTCTAAAAAACCAGAGTACTCCAAATAACACCAGGCACATCATTATTTCGTACAAAGCGGTTGGATAAACGGGCTGCGGAAGTTGCATACAGTAGGGTCCGGTGCAGCCTTCTATTGGTATGCCCTCTCCTAATACATTATGGGGGTATCGATAGCTCCACATCCAATCGGGAATAAATCCAAATGGATTGGGCTTGTTGTTTGCTATTCCCCAATCTCCGTCGCCACTAACCTGACAGCCGATTCTGCCTAAGCCATAGGCCAGCATCATAGTAGGCGCCATACAATCCGCCAGGTGAACAATCGAAATTTTATTTTTCCGTGCATAATAAATTATGGCAACGGTGGCGCAAATCAATCCGCCATAAAAGGTAAGGCCACTGAAGCTCAATAATGCTCCTATGGGATCCTTCGAAAATTCATTCCAATTTTCGAGGTTGTGAAAAATTTTGGCACCTAAAAATCCAAAGGCAGCTGCATACAAAATAAAATCTCCTACCCGGTCGTGTGGCCAGATTCGGATAATCCGGGATTCGGGTTTGGGCATTTGCTCCTGCTTATTTTCCCGGTATTTGAGGCCTATCATCACTAATCCGGTTATAATACCAGCGAGTAAGTGACCATTCAACGAAAAAATATAAGCTGGTGGATCCTGCAAAACATCCGGTAATAAAAACGCACCAATAAATTTATATCCGAAAACAAAACCCAATAAAAACGAAATCAGCCAGTCGGTAAAACTCACCGGCCCGCCTACGATTATTTTTTGTTCTGTATATCCTAATATTCCATCCTGTTCTTTACGCTGTAATTCTTTGGATAGCACCCAACCCCCCACCATAAATGCAATCGCTACAAAAAA
>JBIINW010000280.1:0-2993 GCA_044337245.1 Sediminibacterium sp.
ATCGCACATTGTATGCGGGGAGATGTTTTTCAAGTGGTGCTGAGCCGACGTTTTCAGCAATCATTCCAGGGTGATGAGTTTAATGTGTATAGGGCCCTGAGAAGTGTAAATCCCTCTCCCTACCTGTTTTTCTTCGACTATGGCGAATATAAACTAATGGGTTCCTCTCCCGAAGCCCAGATTATAGTAAAAAATCAGCAGGCCATTGTTCATCCGATTGCAGGTACATTCCGCAGAACAGGAGATGAAGCTACCGATCAACAAATGGCGCAACAATTATTGGCAGATGCCAAAGAAAATGCCGAGCACATCATGCTGGTTGACTTAGCCCGCAACGATTTGAGCCGCTGCTGCGATCAGGTAGCAGTTAGTCATTTCCGCCAAGTACATTATTATAGCCATGTAATTCACCTGGTAAGTGAAGTGATCGGCAATTGCAAACCTGGCAAACACCCAGTTGAATTATTGGCTGCTACTTTTCCGGCAGGAACCCTCAGTGGAGCGCCTAAGTTTAAGGCAATGGAAATCATTGACCAACTTGAGCCTACGTCCAGGGCTTATTATGGCGGTTGTATTGGAGCCCTTGGTTTTGATGGATCTTGTAATCATGCCATCATGATCAGAACCCTATTGAGCAAAAACAATACCCTATTTTATCAGGCAGGTGCGGGAGTGGTTGCCGCCAGTGATCCGGAAAGTGAACTGCAAGAAGTAAACAACAAACTGAATGCTTTAAAAAAAGCGATACAAATGGCTGCCGCCGATAACCTGTAAACGCTGTGAACCTATTTATATGAAAGTGCTGGTTTTTGATAATTACGATTCTTTTACCTTCAACCTGGTTCATCTGGTGAAGCAGCTCACCTCCGATGAAGTAACGGTGGTGCGCAACGATCAGATGCCCCTGGGTGAAGTGGATGCCTATGATAAAATCATCCTATCTCCCGGTCCGGGCATACCCGAGGAAGCAGGTTTGTTGCTTCCATTAATCAAGCAGTATGCAGCCAGCAAATCTATCCTGGGTGTTTGTTTGGGCCATCAGGCAATCGGACAAGCATTTGGCGCAAAGCTGAAAAATTTGCCGGCTGTTTTTCATGGAGTGGCTACCCCCATTCAATTATTGCCGACTTCTAATAGAGGAAATGACTGGTTTACCGGTTTAGCGCAACCGATTGAAGTGGGCAGATACCATAGCTGGGTGGTAAGTGATGAAAACCTGCCTAACTGTATTGAGGTTACTGCAAGAGATGCACAGGATTACATCATGGCACTCCGGCATCGTGAACTAGATGTGCAGGGGGTGCAGTTTCATCCCGAAAGCATTCTTACTCCCCAGGGATTAGCAATGATGCGTAACTGGCTAGAAAAATAAACATTGAAAAATCATTGACGATGAAAAAAATATTGAACTATTTACTGGAACATAAAACGCTTTCCCGCGAAGCAGCCAAAGACGTGCTGTTGCAGATGTCGGAAGGCAAGTTCAACGACAGTGAGCTGGCAGCCTTTATCACGGTATTTCTTATGAGAAGTATTACCATTGATGAATTACTCGGATTCCGGGATGCTTTATTGGCTCTTTGTGTGAAAGTTGATCTGGGAAATCACGAGGTAATTGACATAGTAGGTACCGGTGGCGATGGAAAAAACACGTTCAATATTTCTACCCTCGCTTGTTTTATTGTAGCTGGTGCCGGAGAAAAAGTGGCCAAACATGGCAATTACGGGGCTTCCAGCATCAGTGGGTCTTCGAATGTGATGGAGCAGTTGGGATATGTGTTTACCAACCAAAGTGATCAACTGCGAAAAGAATTAGAAACTGCCAATATTTGTTTTTTACATGCCCCGCTGTTTCATCCCGCTTTAAAAGTAGTAGGCCCCATCCGCAGAAATCTGGGCGTTCGTACCTTCTTTAATATGCTGGGGCCCCTAGTAAATCCGGCTGCACCTACCACGCAATTAATTGGCGTGTACAGTTTAGAAATGGCCCGTATTTATAATTATTTGTTGCAACAAACCGGAAAACCCTTTACCATCATACATAGTTTAGACGGCTATGATGAAGTGTCCCTTACCAACGATACCAAAGTAATTACCGCAGCAGGTGAACGGATGTATTCTGCTAGGGAACTGGGGAAAAGACAGGTAATGCCCCATGATTTATATGGTGGAGATACCTTGGAAGCGGCGGCCGCCATTTTCCGTTCCATTATAAGCGGCAAAGGCACTTGGGCACAAAATGCGGTGGTATTGGCCAATGCTGCACTGGCACTGGCAGGCACCGGAAAATATGCCAATTACGAAGAAGCTTACCAGGCTGCCGTTAGAAGTTTAGAAAGCGGTGCCGCACTTCAATCTTTAGAAACCCTAATTGCATTGCAGCCATGAATATCCTAGAAACCATCATAGCTGCTAAACATATCGAAGTAGCTGCCCGCAAAAAAACCATTCCTGCCAGTAAACTAGAGCAGTCTCCCTTGTTTATGCAACCGCTGCCCAGCCTTCGGCAATCGTTGTTGCATCCCTCCACCAATGGAATTATTGCGGAGTTTAAACGGAAATCACCCAGCAAGGGAAATATTCATTTGGATGCTGATGTGGTATCGGTTACCAAAGCCTATGCCCAGGCAGGTGCCTCCGGTATTTCGGTGCTTACCGATGAAGATTTTTTTGGAGGCAGTTGGTCTGATTTAGCCGCAGCTATTCAATGGGGAACCCCCGTATTGCGAAAAGACTTTATCATTGATGAATACCAATTGATAGAAGCTCGTGCTCACGGAGCAGCCGTAATTTTACTGATTGCAGCCTGCCTTACTCCTCAGGAAGTAAAAACTTTGGCAGAAACCGCCCGATCACTGGGTTTAGAAATTTTACTGGAGTTGCACGATGCTTCGGAACTGGAACATATTCATCCCTCGGTAACGATGGTGGGTATCAACAACAGAAACCTGAAAAATTTTGAAGTGAATTGGCACCATTCTATTGAACTGGCT
>JBIINW010000090.1:0-10826 GCA_044337245.1 Sediminibacterium sp.
GAGAGTGTTTCATTCACATTATGGTCAGTAATCAGGATGCCAATATTTTTATACTTTAGGCGGGCTACCACACTCTGAATATCTTCTACAGCAATGGGATCTACGCCTGCAAAAGGCTCATCCAGTAAAATAAATTTTGGGTCTACGGCAAGCGCCCGGGCAATTTCTGTTCTTCTGCGTTCTCCACCGCTCAAACTATCGCCATTGTTTTTTCTTACCTGGTGAAGATTAAATTCGTCGAGTAAACTTTCTAGTTTTATTTTTCTTTCCTGCTTCGAGAGTTTCGTCATTTCTAAAACCGCCATGATATTATCTTCCACCGATAATTTTCTAAAAACACTGGCCTCTTGAGGAAGATAGCCGATTCCCATCTGGGCTCTTTTATACATGGGTAAACGGGTAATATCTTCATTATTCAACATCACCGAACCGGCATCGGGTTTAATTAAACCCACTACCATATAAAAAGTGGTGGTTTTGCCGGCACCGTTGGGCCCCAAGAGTCCCACAATCTCTCCCTGATTAACTTCAACAGAAACCTGATTTACAACGGTTCTGCCCTTGTAACTTTTCACCAGATTATGGGTATGAATACGTGGGTTCACAGTAAGTATTTGCTACAAAAATAGCAATAAACTCGTCAATGCAGTGAACCCAAAGCTCTTTACACTGTTACAGATATCACTATTGTTGATGTATATTGCAGTCGTTTTGTTAAAAATTGCTTTTTATTACCCGTGCAACCGGTTTTACTATGAAGATTACTGAACACATAGCCAACGCAAAAGATACCCTGATTTCTTTCGAAGTGCTTCCGCCTCTGAAGGGAAAAACTATTCATTCTTTATACGAGCATCTCGACCCACTGATGGAGTTTCGCCCACCATGGATTAATGTTACTTATCACAGAAGTGAAACCATGTTTAAGAAAAAAACAGATGGTACTTTTGAAAAAGTGGAAGTTCGTAAAAGACCCGGTACTGTGGGTATTTGTGCGGCTATTATGAACCATTATCAGGTAGATGCAGTTCCCCATATTATTTGTGGAGGATTTACCCGTCGCGAAACGGAAGACGCCTTGATAGACCTGGATTTTTTGGGAATTGATAATGTGTTGGTGTTACGCGGAGATGCGCCTAAAAACGAAGCTTCCTTTGAAGCTGAAAAAGGGGGTAACCATTATGCCATTGATTTATTGGCGCAGGTAACTGGCATGAATAATGGAATTTATTTAGACGAAGACATTAAAAATGGCGGTAAAACCAATTTTTGTGCCGGGGTTGCTGGATATCCCGAAAAACATTTTGAGGCACCCAACCTAGAACTTGATCTAGAGCGAATGAAGCAGAAAATAGATGCTGGAGCAGAGTATATCATGACGCAGATGTTTTTCGACAATGAGAAATTTTATGCCTTTGTAAATATGTGCCGTGATATGGGTATTACTGTACCCATCATTCCAGGATTAAAGCCACTGACCAATAAAAAACAATTATCGATACTGCCAAGAATCTTTCATGTAGATATTCCTACTGAATTATCCAATGCCATTAACCAATGCAAAACGGATGCAGATTGCGAAAAAGTGGGTACCGAATGGCTGGTTCAGCAAAGCCAGGAACTGAAAAAGTTTGGAGTACCGGTGTTGCACTACTATACCTTAGGAAAGCCCAAAGTGATTCGGGATGTTGTGCAGCAAATTATGTAATCTGCTTGCCCGCTACTTTTTCTCTTTGAGCTTTATTTTCATGATTTCATCAAACTGCTCCATACTTAGCTGTTTTCCTATGATGCGCTTTTCTTTATCTAGCAGGTAAAAAGTAGGAGTTTTATAGATATCATAGGCTTGCCGGAAATTCATTTGGCCGGCTTTCTCAGTTTTAACCCGCACTTCATTGCTTTCGTGGGTATGATACCAGCCCGTTAATTTATTGTCTTTTACAAATCTTTTCCAGCCAGCAAACTCAGGTTCATTAATGTTTACCGCATAAATCGCCACGCCCATTGCTTTCCATTTTGCACGATAGAATGAGTCGAGGCGGGGAATTTCTGTTTTACAGTGTCCACAGGTAGGATCCCAGAAAGCTACCAGCGTAAAGTTGGCATTCACACCATATAGTGGAGTGATTCTTCCGGAGCTGTCGGGAAAATCCATCCCGTAAGCCTGCACTCCAATTTGATTGGCCATTAGATTATAGGCTCTTTCAAAAACAATTTTTTTATTAGAGGCATCCAATAAAGTAGAGTCGCCCTTCGAATAAAAATTTTCGAATAAAAATACAAATACTTTATCCTGCCCCATATACTGTGGGCTCATGTATTGCTTGGTGAATTTATTCAGCAGATAGGGAAACATTTCTTTTCCTGGCCGCGCCGAAAGCAGCATGTAGTTTACTTCTTTAATGATGGAGTCGGCTTCAATGGAGATTAAATTTTTAAAATATTCATCCACCTTCGGCTCAAAGAACGGGGTATGTAATAAGCGGTCGTCAGAAAAATCAACATCATCCCAGTAATGACTTTTCACATAGCGATAGGGATAAGTTGAATCGGGTTTGCCTTTTACAATAGGTATTTCGGGAACGGTGGGTCTTTTATTGCAACTGAAAAGGGCAGCCAGTAAAGTGCCCGGATATTTATCAATAATGCTATCCCGATACCCATCCATTCGTTTGGTGGTGTTGGTATAAGCCTCTCTCAAATCAGTAGTGTCTTTTTTGGTCTTTTCTTTCTTATCATTAAAATCTTTTTCAACTCCCTGCATCAACTTTTCCTGTGCGCTAGAAAACTTTTTGTATTCCTCATACATTTTGTTTTCTTCAGAACCGGTAATATGAGCTTTAATAGCCACTTTGTTAGAAGTGTCGGCTTCAATTCTAAATTGCTGCTTATCGTCTATCAGGAGGTCGAATTGAATTTGATATCCCGCTAAATTGGTAACTACAAAGTAAATGCCTCCGGTGAGTTTAGCAGGGCTCAAAAAAACACCTTCGCTTTTTTCATTTAGTTTGGCAGAATCAAATAAGGCCATCTGGGTACCATAGTAACTGCCCAGGAATACCGTTGTGTTTTTCAGAGGAGTTAGCTTGATACTAATGTTTTTTCCATTGCCCGATTGGGCTATTGCGTTTACAGCAACAATAAAAAGGGCGAGAAAGGGGATGATTTTTTTAAGCATATGCCTATCTAAACTTGGTTAGTATTGAATGATTCTACTTAATGTGGATGCAAATTAAGGAAAGATTCAATTCTTTTCTTTTGTATCCTGCATCCTGTTTACCTTTGTGAACGTGAAAAAACAGCGAAAAGCGGTTTTGCTTGAAAATCTTTCTGTAACAGAATATGCCGCAGAAGGAAAGTCGTTGGCAAAACTGAACGGAAAGGTAATATTTATAGAAGGGGCCATTCCGGGCGATATTGTTGATGTATTGTTAAAAAAAAACAAAACGGATTGGGCAGAAGGGGTTGCTGTTCGCTTTCACCAGTATTCTCCTCAGCGGCAAACTCCCTTTTGTGCGCATTTTGGGGTTTGCGGGGGTTGCCAATGGCAAATGTTACCCTACGCAATGCAGTTGACTTACAAACAACGGCAGGTACTCGATAATTTACAAAGAATTGCCAAGGTAGAATTGCCCGAGCCGGAACCGATTATTGGGGCCGAAAAAACCACCCACTACCGCAACAAATTAGAGTACACTTTTGGCGATCGGAAATATATTCCCCCAGAAGAGTTTTCCCGCATGAAGGCTTCCGGAGAGCCGTTGGATGCCATGCCGGGTGCTGGAGGATTTCATGCCAGGGGTTTCTTTGATAAAGTAGTGGCTATAGATACTTGCCATTTACAGGATGAGCCTACCAATCTGATACGTAAAGCGGTGCAGGATTTTGCCATTCAGCACCAACTTCCTTTTTATAACCCCCGTTCTCATGCCGGCTGGCTGAGAAACATGCTTATCCGAAATACTACTACCGGAGAATGGATGGTAAATGTAATTATTGGGTATCCTTTGCCCGACCTGCAGCAGGAGCTCAGTACCCTATTATTGGCAACTTTCCCCCAAATTACTACCTTATTGATTACGGTAAATGCCAAGCACAACGATAGTTTGCAAGGCCTAGAACCCCAGGTAGTATTCGGAAAGGGATATATCACCGAACAATTGGAACATTTCAGGTATATCATTAGTAGTCAGTCTTTTTTTCAAACGAATACCTACCAGGCCGAGCAGTTATATCGCTTAATTCGTGAAATGGCAGAACTAAACGGCAGTCAAGTTGTTTATGATTTGTATTGTGGAACCGGCAGCATTGGAATATTTCTCAGCGAAAAAGCAGCCAAGATTGTGGGGGTGGAAGTAGTGCCCGAAGCTATTGCCGATGCAAAGAGAAATGCGGAACTGAACGGAATTCGGGAGGCTCGATTTTTTGCCGGAGATGTGGTAGCTATTTGTGATGATGCTTTTTTTGAAAGGGAAGGGAAACCCGATGTAGTAATTACCGATCCTCCTCGCGCCGGTATGCACGAAAAATTGGTTCGCAAGCTGCTAGAAATGGAAGCGCCATTGATTGTATATGTGAGCTGCAATCCGGCAACGCAGGCAAGAGATCTGGCAATGCTCAACGAAAAATATCAGGTAACCCGCAGCAGGGCAGTGGATATGTTTCCCCATACCCTGCACATTGAGAATGTGGTTCAATTGAAATTAAGAAATACAGGGGCTGCCTGAACAAAAACGAAAGCAGCCATACACACAAATATATATGACACAGTTTCGACCCAGTAGATTTGAAATATTACCGGTAATTGTAAAAAATCTACTCATTATTAATGGGCTTTTCTTCATGGCAAAATTCGCCTTTCGTGGGGAGGATGCCATGATAAATATCCAAGACATTTTTGCCCTTCATGCCTGGCAGAGTAGCCTGTTTCGACCGTGGCAGTTGATTACCCATATGTTTTTGCATGGAGATTTTGGCCACATTTTCGGAAATATGCTTGCCCTATGGATGTTTGGCTCAGTGCTGGAGAATGTATGGGGCTCGAAGCGGTTTCTTACTTTTTACATTGTTTGCGGGTTGGGAGCTGCTTTAATTCATCTTCTTTTTCTGAGTTACGAATTTTTACCCATGATGCGCGATTATCAATTGCTGTATGATATTCAGCAAACTGGTAAGCCATTATCCATTGCTGATTTGAGTCAATTTGTTGCTAAATATTTACCCGGACCCCCTATCCCACTTAGTGAAAATGTATTTACTGAGGTTACCTTTCGGTATCAGGAAACCCTGAATATGGCTACCATTGGAGCGAGTGGAGCAGTTTTTGGCGTATTGGCGGCATTCGTTTACTTATTCCCCAATACTTATATCTATATATATTTCCTTTTTCCGATTAAGGCTAAATGGTTGGGTATTTTATACTTTACCTACGAACTATTTTTTGCCGTGCAAAATAGCGCCGGAGACAATGTTGCCAGATGG
Source organism: Sediminibacterium sp. (assembly GCA_044337245.1). Classification (GTDB taxonomy): domain Bacteria; phylum Bacteroidota; class Bacteroidia; order Chitinophagales; family Chitinophagaceae; genus Sediminibacterium. Next base: position 5,482 of record JBIINW010000090.1, read on the forward strand.
GCGCATGTTGGCGGTGCTTTGGTGGGATTGCTGATTGTAATTACCTGGAACCGAGGTAACCGTAAACAATTTTTTTAAGGCCAATTTAATACACGAATATGAGAGATATGGGTTCCCGTTCGGCAAGGCAAATTTTATTGGGACAAGATAACAATGCACTGGTACTGCTGTTCGCGGTAAATATGCTGGTATTCCTGTTAATCAACTTTGTAAAAATTGTATATTTCATCTCGGATACGCCCCAGGAAGTATTTTATCGACAAATTCTTCATTGGTTTACCCTACCGGCTTCTACCGATATTTTCTGGGGAAGACCCTGGACGCTTTTCAGTTATATGTTCACCCATCATACCATCTGGCACCTGATTAGCAGTATGGTTTGGCTTTGGTGTTTCGGTTTTATTTTGCAAGACTTAGCCGGCAACCAAAAATTGATACCGATTTACCTGTATGGTGGTTTTGTTGGAGGATTGGTATTTTTAGTGGCAGGCAATACGATACCTGCTTTGCAAGCGAATTTGTCGGGTACACCTCCCTTACTGGGTGCTGGTGCTTCTGTTATGGCAATCGCTGTAGCAACCACTTCCCTGGCCCCTAATTACCGTTTATTCCCCATGATTAGCGGCGGCATTCCGATTTGGGTTATTACTGTATTATATGTGTTAATTGATATCGGATCTATCGGAGGCACTCAATTATCTATAAGTGCGGGTCATCTGTTGGCAGGATTGGTTGGATACTTATATATACATCAATTAGAGCGGGGAAAAGATTGGGGAGCCTGGATGACGAATCTGGTAAATTGGATAAATGGCTGGTTTAATCCAGAACAAGTGCATACCAAAAAATATCAGGAAACAACTTACCCCTCTCATAACACCCCGGCCCCCTTCGAGCGCATACCTAAAGTAACCCAACAAAAATTGGATGCAATTCTCGACAAAATTAATCAACAAGGGATTGAACAGTTAACGGAAGAAGAGAAAGAGTTTCTAAGAAAAGCCAGTGAATAATTGCAGGTAGTTTACCAATAAGCTTGTGAATAATTTGTAATCAAGGCTTTTGTAGTTTATCAATAAAAAATTATCTTACCTATTCTATGCCGGCTCAACTTATTCGCAGAATAACCAAGAGAACGCTGCTCGCACTGAATGTAGCACTCAACATGGTTTTTTTGTTGTCGATATGGTTAGTAAGTTTTTCTAAACCAGTAGGTTGGGTTACCGGATTTGCGGGTCTAGCCATTCCCTACCTGATTCTACTCCAATTGATTTTTTTATTGTTTTGGCTATTTGCCAAGCCATCCTTAGCCGTATTTTCTTTAATCAGTTTGGTAATTGGCTGGAAGCAAATTTTTTTAGTAGTCGCTTTTCAAACAATCAAACCATTTACCCTCACAAAAACCGAATCAGTTTGGCGGATTGCCGATTGGAATATCCGAAGCTTTAATGGCGTAGGGGCTGCTTCTCAGGGAATGGCGGTTATAAAAAAACAAATATCCGATGCTATTCAGCAAAATAAGCCGGATATCATTTGTTTACAAGAATTCAATCAGTCGATGGATGAGAATCATATCTCCCTCTTTACCAAAAACTATCCCTACTATTTCTTTGCTGCTAATTATCAAAATAAATCTGGCACTTATCAAAGTGGCTGTGTGATTTTTTCTAAATGGCCCATCATAGCCACCAGTCGGATCCCCTATCCCGACGCAGAAAGTTTATTATATGCCGACATCAAAAGGGGTGCCGACACCGTTCGCATTTTTACCACCCACTTGCGTTCCTTTAAATTTAAGAAAGAAGATTATGAAGGCCTAGACAAAATTGGGGCTGCGGAAGAGGATGGGGTGGAAGCCTCAAAAAATATTTTTCGTAAAATGAAACGGGCATTTCAATATAGAGAACGACAAGCCATCCTTGTTAGAAAAGCGATTGATGCTTCCCCATTTCCTGTAATTGTTTGTGCCGATTTTAATGATGTACCTACTTCCTATACCTACCATCATATTACCCAAAACCGCTTGCAGGATGCGTTTTTGAAAGGCTCCGCCGGATTAGGGCGCACGTATATGTCGCTGTCGCCCACCTTGCGCATTGATTACATATTACCCGATTTCCACTGGGATGTTAAACAATTTTCCATCATCGATGAAGCACTGAGCGATCACTTCCTATTGCTTGCCGACCTGGAATTAAAAAAATAGAATATCTTTGCACCACTATGAAAGGATGCTGTACCGAATATTGTTGAGTGGATGTTTACCCCGTTTGTAATTAATTTATTGATTCTCCTGAAGCTTACTGCATGTCGCTAAAATTTTATAATTCTCTTACCCGCCAAAAAGAAGTTTTTACTCCCATCCATGCACCCTATGTGGGCATGTATGTGTGCGGACCAACCGTTAGCGGCGAAAGTCATCTCGGGCATGCTAGACCCTTTATCACCTTCGATGTTTTATTCCGCTACCTGCTTAATTTGGGTTATCAGGTTCGGTATGTAAGAAATATTACCGATGCCGGTCATTTTGAGGAGGAAGGTCGCGAAGCCGAAGACAAAATCAGCAGTAAAGCAACCCTGGAGAAACTCGAGCCCATGGAGTTGGTACATAAATATACTCGCTTGTATCAATGGGCAATGACACAATTCAATAATCTTTCGCCCAGTATTGAGCCTACTGCTACGGGACATATTGTAGAACAAATTGAAATGATTAAAACCATCCTTGCCGATGGCTATGCCTATGAGGTAAATGGATCTGTTTATTTTGATGTAGAAAAGTATCACGAAGTTTTTTCTCAAAAGGGACAACCCTATGGTATTTTAAGTGGAAGAATTTTAGAAGATCAACTGGAATCTACGCGGGCACTCGATCACCAGGATGAGAAAAGAAATAAAAGTGATTTCGCCCTCTGGAAAAAAGCACCCCCCGAGCATATCATGCGTTGGCAAAGCCCATGGGGCGAAGGCTTTCCTGGCTGGCACATTGAGTGTTCTGCCATGAGTAGTAAATACCTAGGAAAAGAATTCGATATCCATGGAGGTGGCATGGATTTGCAATTCCCCCATCATGAATGTGAGATTGCCCAAAGTACTGTATGTAACCACGTAATGCCGGCTCGTTATTGGTTGCATAACAATATGATTACCATTAACGGTAAAAAAATGGGGAAGAGCTATAATAATGTAATTCGGCTAACCGAGTTATTTTCCGGCAATCACCCTTTACTCTCGCAACCCTATTCTCCGCAAACTATCCGGTTTTTTATACTACAAAGCCATTATCGCGGCACACTCGATTTTAGTAACGAGGCATTGCAGGCCTCCGAAAAAGCTTTGAAGCGCTTGTGGGAGGCTTATCAGTGGCTGATGAAAAGAGAGCCCACCGAGGCCGCTGGGGTGGCGGATGAAAATCTTAATCAGTCTATTCGAGCACTCGTCGCAGAACTGGAGGAATTTATGAACGACGACCTGAACACTGCAAAAGTGTTGGCGAATCTGTTTGAATTAACCTCCCATATTAATTCAGTAAAAGATGGCCATTTGCCGGCTGGTGCTATCCGGTTAGATACCTTCCAATTGCTGCAACAACAAATGAAACGATTTGTAGAAGACATATTCGGATTGCAGGGAGAAAATACTGCAACAGACGGAAAACTAGATGGTGTTTTACAATTGTTGATTGAAATTAGAAAAGCAGCTAAAAGCAAAAAGGATTTTGTTACCAGCGATAAAATTCGGCAGGAGCTGGCTCAGCTAGGTGTTCTGTTAAAAGATGAAAAAGATGGTGGCGTTAGCTATCAGTTTGAATAAGATCGTTTTCTTACTCAATGATTACAATCATCCGAATGGGCATGATTGTGCTGGCGGCAAAGCCGAAAGTTGAGGGCATGGGCTACGATAATCCCAATCACAGCAGGAATTAATAGAATAATCTCCCAGGCAGGAAAGGTTACTTTCAATAGTAATAATAGCATCCCCAACACAAAAAATCGGAAGGGCCACCAGTTATGGTGATGTTTTCTTTTGCCATGGTATAACGAATACGTACCTACCACCATGGCCAAAGCAATCATGGCATATTCGAAAAACAGGTTGTGCACGATATTAATGCCGAATATGGGTAGACTGGTGAAAAATAAAGGCAGCAGGGCACAGTGTATGGCACAAGCTAAACTGGTACTTATCCCAATCGCATCCCAATTGATTTTAAATGACATGCTGCAAAGATACCACATTGCAACATAGTTGCAAAAAACGGTTTTTTAGCTATTCCGTTCAAATGCTTCGTACCTTTGCAGAGAATTGACTGTATGCGATCGAAAATGCTTCTTTACCTAATATTTTTTGCCATTTTAGTGGCAGGATTTTACTATTTTTTGTTCAGGGGTACCGATAACTGGAAGTCGAAACCGGCGATCATCAGTTATGTAAAGCCCTTTCAGTTTACTACCCAAGATGGGCAGCCTTATACTGATAAGGATATGTTAGGCAAGGTATCTGTAGTAGAATTTTTCTTTACTACTTGCAAAGGTATTTGTCCCAAAATGAATGGGAATATGGCGGCTATTAGCAAAGAGTTTGCATCGGAGCCCGATTTTATGGTGGTAGCCCATACTTGCGATCCAGACAGAGATTCGGTTGCCCGCCTGAAAGTGTATGCCGATTCAATGAAAATTGATACTCGCAGATGGGTGTTATTAACGGGCCGAAAAGATAGTCTCTACCAAATGGCTCGTTCTGCTTACTTATTAGACGATCCAAAGAATAATGTGGCCAATATTGAAGATCAGTTTATGCATACCCAGTTTTTTGCGTTGGTCGACAGGCAGGGTAAAGTGCGCGGGCAAGTATATGATGGATTAAAGCAGCCAGATTTAGATAGACTGCGAAAAGATATCCGGAGAGTATTGGATGAAAAATAGATTTCCCAAAAAATAGGTTGATAAATTAAATACGAGTTGACCCGGTATGCATACACAGGTAATAGATACGTTAAAAAAGAATCAACTGAGTATTACGGATAGCCGCAAAACGATTCTTCAGCTATTTATGGAATCGGATGGCGCGTTGGCACATATGGATATAGAAAACAATACCGGTGAGGAGTTCGACCGGGTTACTATTTACAGAACGCTGCAAACATTTGTTGATAAGGGGATAATACATACCATTCCTTCGGCAGATAATGCCATTCGATATGCTTTATGTAAAGACTCCTGCAGTGAGGGGCATCATCACGACAATCACATTCATTTTATGTGCGACCATTGCAGCACTACTTATTGTTTAGATCATGTGGAAGTACCTGCATTGCAATTGCCCGGAGGTTTTATGGCTTCCCG
>JBIINW010000281.1:0-2973 GCA_044337245.1 Sediminibacterium sp.
GAATCAGCACCTTTGAATGCATAGTGCCACGTATAAAAACGTGCTGCTTCTACTCTTGTCTGTACATCTTTGGAAGTAGTTATGATGTTGAGAAGACTATCACTATAAGATTTTTGTGCATTGCTTACATAAACGAAGAATAACGCTATTATTACAAATACAAATTTCCTCATAGCATTAATGTGTTTGTTCGGCTTATAGTTTTGAAATGGTTTTATTTGCAGCGGTGAGTTTTATCTGATTATTCTCTGCCCATTCCCGCTTATAAATTGTTTATACTCGCTACTCTTTCACGCCAATCCAGCTCAATTAGTCATTTATACGATTAAAAATAGGGAATAACTCAAATTTATGAAATTCATAATAAATATTCAAAAAAGATATATACAGTCACCAGTAAAACATCCCAATCAGTTAATGCTGAAAGAATCAGGCAACTTCGAGAAGTTATTGTTGGCAACATTCAAAGTACTTTGTACAAACATTAATACAATGGCATACGGACGAAAAACAGGTGGACGGGGAAAGGGTACTCCTATCACCACCACTCGAACGGTTCGGGAACAATTAACGCAAGCATTTGACCTAATGCAGCAAAATAAGACAGCGAACCTGTTAAGTTGGGCGAAAATTAACCCGACCGAATTTTACAAGTTAGCAGCAAAACGGAAAAAAATTATTCAGGAAAGCTGATTATCAATATTTATGATTGCAGACAATTACTCGACTTGTTTTAACATTACCTATTTCCCTGAATTATCCCTAACATGTATATTATATGATAAGCCAAGCAAAATGTACTTAAAGTGTATGCAAGAGTGTTAAATACTTTCCATTTTCTGAAAATGTTTAAACGGAAATTGGGAGAGTAGTAAGGTCAAATTCAGAAAGCAAAATGCAAAGTAGGTAAAAAGATAAACTGAAAAAAGCAGTATTAACCTTCCTCCGATTTTAATTTCAGCACCTGACGAAGTTGGATTTCAAAATTCTGGTCGCTTGGGCGAGGAAAATTAGCATTTACAAAATTACCATCCGGATCAATCAGTATAAAATGTGGTATCCCTTCTAAACCATACTCCCTTAAAAATAATTTTTCCCTTTGTAATCGCCAATGCACAATTCGATTATTTTTTCTCTTAACTTCTTGCTGCCAAGCTAGTAAATCAAAATCTGTGCTAAGTGAAAGAAATGTGATTGGCTGATCTTTATATTTTTCACTCATTTTTTCAAAAATAGGTGTTTGCTCACGACAGGGGGGGCACCAGGTAGCCCAAATATCAATCACAACATATCTTCCTTTTAGAGAAGTGAGAGATACCGCTTCATTATTATAGTTGTGGGCATCAAATAAGGGGGCAGGCCTACCCCTTCTCATGCGATTATAAATAGCAGTTTTTTCCACTAAATCTTCCCGCATACTGTTATTATTTTCAAAAATAGCTGCACCCAAAATAGCAGCTCTTTGAACACTATCGCGAGATATCTTTAATTGCTTAAGGGATACATCATAAATAAGTCGGTTGCGCATAGGGCCGACGGGGTATTTCATGATGGCAGCGTAAAAAGCACTATCATCATTTTGGAACGGTGAAAGCGGGTTAGTAATTTGCTTATACAAATAATCATGATATTGTTTCCAACCAACCAACCTTTCTTCATAGGGTTCTAATTGATTCAGTAAAGGCTTGAGCATCGAGCGAATAGTATCATATTCCCTATTATTCAAATCTATATTCTTCTTTTTAGGATAGTCGTACAAAGCAAATGTTAAGAATTTAACTGCAACTAGTTTTTCCTGAATAGTTCGAACAGTTGAGCTAAGTCCCAAACCATCAGCAGTTCTATACATACCCGGCTTTTCATGATGTTTTTTCCACTCTTTCATTAATAACTCATAAAATGAAATTGGTGCAGGCAACTCAGATTGATTTGCCAAAAAATATTCAATTTCATACGCAGTGGAATAAGCAGCCCCTGAAGAAAAAAACTCATTGGTTGCAATGGATGTCCCAGTAAGTTTTATTTTTTTTACCTCAGGTCTCTTTCCCTGCGACCAATCTACAAAAACACTATCCCCCCTTCCTGCATACAATATAGCCCCAGATTCATCGGGATAAATTCTTAGATCAATTCTTTCTAAATCACCCGGCAAATCTACAATCACATGAAAAGACCCATTGGATTGAATAGGAACTTTTATTGATCCGGTTGGATTGGTTACAACGACTATGCTATCGGGTAATTTAGCAGCATGAATAGTTCCTGCTATTACAGTTCTACCGGGTATCAACGCAACTGACTTTGGTTGTTGTAACCACCAGGTTCCCAAAACCAATAAACATATGCCTACAAAAGAAATAAGCCACAATCTTGTATTCTGAAAAGAGTGAACGAATGAATTTCGGTATCGAAAAAAAATAAAAACAAGTGGACTGATTAGTAACCATATTAACCCCTGCCATTCAGAGGGCAATAACCAATAGCCAACCTGACTTCCTTCCGGATGAAGCGCTGTAAAACCTGGGAGGGAATAGGGCCAAAAATATGCAAGCGGACCTTTATTGAACGTAGTTATTTGCGTAACAATAAAAAGGCATATACCTATTACAATTGGCCAAATAGCACTCCGAATTCTCATTGATAAGCCTTGTTGAAAAATAAGTATCCCCAGCCCTGATAGCCATAAACGAACGCCTAAAGCTGCCATATATCGGAAAGGAATACTCAGATAAGCGGCGCTAGGTAATTGAACAAACAAACTCCATACATAACTAAATAATAAAGAAAAAATGAAATAACAAATAATGGTACCGGCAGATAATACCAAAGCCATACCAAATTTTACCAACCAGAATGATAAAGAACTTATCGGTTGAGTACCTACTAATTTCCAGGTATCCGACTTATGCTCTAAACTAGAAAGCCGCGCAATAATTAGCACAAGAGCAAGGGGAAAGAATAATGAACCAAAGA
>JBIINW010000091.1:0-10780 GCA_044337245.1 Sediminibacterium sp.
TTCAATCCCAATATCATGTTTTCTGAAAGTCAGGGCGGTGAAATGAATCGTGTAGACTTGGCAACCGGGTTAACAACCGGTATCCGTCCCAAAAAACAAGCAGGAGAAGAAGAACATCGGTGGAACTGGAATACACCTATTGTGATTGCTCCATCGGCCACTAAAACGCCACAGGGTAAATCTAGTTATAACTTATACACCGGTGCTCAATACCTTTTCCGGTCGCGGGATGAGGGGAGAAGTTGGGAGAGAATTTCTCCCGATCTTACAACCAACGATACGCTAAAAAAACAACAAACAGAAAATAGCGGCGGTATAACTGGCGATAATACCAGTGCCGAAAACCATTGCACCATTTTTACCCTGGCGCAACGCCCCGATAATGAACAAATTATTTGGGTAGGTACGGATGATGGTCATTTACAACTAACCACCAATGGCGGAAAAACCTGGGAGCGCAAAGAAAAAGGCATCTATCAAACCGGTGTTCCAGAACATGCCTGGATCAGCAGTATCAACCTTTCCGCCCATCAGAAGCAACGGGTATTTGTAACGCTCGATCATCATATGTATGGTGATCATAAAACCTATGCAGTGGTTAGTGAAGATGGTGGTAATACCTGGAAAAGATTTAATTCAGATGAATTCACAGGATTTGCGCATACTGTATTAGAAGATCCGATTAATCCAAATCTGGTATTCTTGGGAACTGAGTTGGGATTCTTTATCTCGCTGGATGCCGGCAAAAACTGGATGCGCAGTAAATACCAGAATATGCCCTGGTACACGCCGGTAAGAGACTTGCAAATCAATCGGGTTACCAATGATTTAGTAATCGCAACCCATGGCAGAGGTATTTATATTATCGACAACTTGCAGCCTTTACGCGATATGGCAAAAGCAGATCTGAATAAAGAGATTCATTTTTTTACTCCAGATCCTTTTGTATATAATTTATCAGGCCAATTTCCACAAGCACCCTCTAATATAAGTGGTTGGGTGGCAGAAAGTAAGCCAGTATTTCCAACAATCTATTATTATTTAAAAGATCGGAGTTCGGATGCGGTAAAAATTGCCATTTTCGATGAAGCGGGAAAAAAATTGAAAGATTTAAATGGAACGGGCGTGAAGGGTTTGAATAAAGTTTTCTGGAATCTTTCTATTAATCCGCCTAAAGTGGCTAAAGGAGGCTTTATTGCCCAAAGCAGTGTATTGTTTGCTTCTGTAATTTCTCCCAATGTGCCGGCAGGTAAGTACAAGATAGTGGTAACCCATAATAAAGTTAACTACGAGCAGTGGTTACTCATTAAGCCCAATGATGCAGCTGGGTTTACGGCAGAAAAACTGAAAAAGTTGAATGGCCAGGGCATGCGTTTGTATCAGATGGAGGAAGAATTGTACAAATGGGTGGATACACTGGATAAAAAAATAGTACAGGTTCAATCAGCCGATACAACCCAACCTGCCAACGCACAGAAGTTAACAGCGCTGAACGATTTGCGCAAAGAAATTATTGAGACGAACCGGAAATCTATTTTCTTCGATGAGTTTAAATTTCGGAGAAGGTTGAGTGATTTATATGTAAGTGTTTGTTCTCAAACAGAGCCACTGAGTGCCAGTCAGGAAAAAGGAATTGATGTAATGAAGCAGGAACTCGACGATTTTATCCGTCGCATTCAGGCAGTTTTGTAAACGTATCATTTCACCCATTACGATAGATAAGAAAGGGAAGGAGGTAAGTAGAAGGTTCGCTTATTTTCTACCCTTTTTTATTCGGGTATTTCATAACTATTTTTTCCAAGCATATTACTTCAGGGGCGCACTGCGCGCATTCGCGAAAAGTTCCTAGCGTAGAACGCCTATTGCATACTGCGGGTATTCGTGAAGGAAAAAGCCAGAGTGTGTGAGTTGGAGGGTGGGGATGAGGGTATTTTGTTCCCGGAAAATCACACTCACGCTGCTTTATGGGGCTGCGCGCCTTCACGAAGGACATTCTCATTCCAAACCGTGCAGTACGCCTGGGCGCACTACACGGGGAGCATCTCCAAACCGTGCAGTCTCTTATGCTCCAGAGGCGCACAGGCGCTCACTATGTAATTTTCATTCCAAACCGTGCAGTCTCTCACTGCGTTCGGTGGCTATACGGGGAACGGAAATCAGTGTGAGCGTGCGTGTGGGCGAGGAAATGAAAAATGATAAGTTAATCACACTCAAACTCATGCTCCAGAGGCGCACAGGCTCTCACTCAGTAATTTACTGTCCTTTTTGGCGCAATAAAAAATGCCCGGCCAGCCGCATACCTTTTTCATCATCCCGCACTTTGTGTAAGAGTATTTTACAACCCTCGGGAATTTCTTGAATAATTTCAGGCGTTAGTTCTTCAAAAGTTTCCACAAAATCATCTTCTTCATCATAGTCACCGGCTACCACAAGCCATCGATCGTTTCCTAAAAAGCGAATAGATAATTGAGCATCATCTATTTCGTCAAACTCAGTAATCACCGCCCAAGTGTCTTCCCCTTCAAAATCGAAGCGGATGTCTACCTGAGGTAACTGCGATAATCTCTCCAATAACTCATGGATAACCTGTGCCGTGTTTTTGTCGTTTCCTTTGATGCGCATAACAAATATTGTTATTTTATATTTTTAAATTATTGTTTATCAATTATTTAGTAAAAATGTTTCTTGTAGTAAAATCTTTACATTTCGTTTAGTAAAATTACTACAAAAAACCACTATAATCAAGCGTAATTATACGTTATGAAACTACACTACTATTGCTGTAGCGAAATTAATTAATGAACAATAAGTAGTTATTTAACATGAGAATTTTAATAGCCGACGACCATACCCTGATTCGTGAAGGATTGCGCAAGATTCTGTCTGAAGCTTTTCCTTTTGCCGAAATTACTGATGTGGCGGACTCAGCAGATTTACTGAAAAATGCACTGATGCATACCTGGGATATCATTATCTCTGATATCAGCATGCCCGGATATTCGGGAATTGAAATTCTCAAACAAATAAAAGAGCATGCTCCCCTAACTCCGGTATTAATTCTATCAATGCATGCCCCCGAGCAATATGCTGTTCGCTCATTGCGTTCAGGTGCCAGTGGTTACCTAACTAAAGAAAGCGCCCCTTTTGAACTGGTAAAGGCCGTGAAACAAATTTTATCAGGCCGAAAATATATTACCAGTGAAGTAGCAGAAGTACTCGCCGGTTCTATAGAAGATAATAATTCGCAGCAACCCCACACAACTCTTTCAGATCGTGAGTTTGAAGTATTTAAGATGATAGTGATGGGGCAAAGCATATCTGCTATTGGTGAACAGCTGAGCTTGAATGTTAATACCATCAGCACCTATCGGAGCCGAATCATGGAAAAAATGAACATGAAAACCAATGCCGATCTGGTTAAATATGCTATTCTCAATAGTATCATATAACGGAAGCCAACAATTTACGTTTTTGTAGTATTTCATTTACAGTCCTCTCTATTCTAGTTACACAATAACCTTTTAAAGTTCTATTCGCAACGGGCCTAAAGGATTGTTTCTTTGTATCACAATATCCGACCAACATAGCAAGGCCCGTTTTAAAATCCAAAACATTGCCGTTCATATCCTAGCGGTAATTAACAACCTTATTGTAAGGTTAGTATCCAATTACCGGGATGGTTGAATTTTCATCCATCCCCCTAATCCAAATCCTATGAAATACCGTTCTTTACATGTATTACTGGTAGACGATGTGAAAATCATTTTGCAAAAAATGAGAATGTTCCTCTCTATTGTTCCGCAGGTTCGCCAGGTTGATACTGCAAGTAGTGCGCAGGAAGCTTTTACCTTTTTACTATCCTCCGATCCCGAACTAGTAGTTTTAGATGTTAACATGCCCGGTACCAATGGCATCGAAATTTTAAAGTGCATTCGCAAAAGCAAGGGACCTCAGCCAGTAGTAGTAATGCTAACCAACGAAACAGGCAGCCATTTTAAAGAAGCATGCCTGCAATCCGGAGCGGATTATTATCTCGATAAATCGAAAGACTTTTTGCAAATCCCCACTATCATAAGTGAATTAATAGCTAAACGTGCCTGATTTTTCAGGAAGCCGTTAGAGGCTCTTCCGAAATTTTACTGTGGTCACTAATCAGCAATACTCCCGCAATTACTAACATCGTTCCCATTATTTGCCAGCCGGTAATTGGCTCCCCTAAAAACCAGTGGGCCTGTAAAATAGTAGATACCGGACCAATACTGGTTATGATGGAAACCTGGTTACTGCCAATCCTTTTCATACCACTACTCATCAGCAACGAGGGAATTACGGTAGCCATCAATGCCAGGGCAATTGCATACCCCGCCAGTCCCGGCTTCATAATTATCGGTTTCCATCCCTTTGCTACCAGATAGTGCACTACTATTCCTACCGTGGCAGCTAACATCACGGTACTCGTATAGCGTATCACCCCCGCTTGTAATACCAGTTTGCCAGTGCCCACCAAATAAATGGCAAAGGTAATGGCACAAAGCAAAATCATCCCACAACCAAAATAGAAACCATCCTGTACCTGCAGGGTTTTTATTTCGCTGTAGCAGGCCAGTACAATGCCCGCATACGTGATCACCAAAGCCCAACGTTGTTTTTTAGTGAGAGGGGTTTTAAAATACCAGTTATTAATCAAAACCGCAAGAGTAGGATAAACAAATAAAATCAGCCTTTCTAGTCCGGCCGATACATACTGCAGCCCGATAAAATCAAACAAACTACTTGCATAATATCCAGCAATACCCATGCAGAGCATCCACACCCAAAGTCGGTAATCTTTAAAAAATTGTTTGTCATTATACCAAACCCACACAAATAGCCCCAGGTAAAAGGGAAACGAAAAAAGCATGCGCAATAGCAACAGCGAAACTGCATCAATACCGGTATCCCTATAAGCCAGTTTAACCCAAATTGCTTTGGTAGAAAAAAGTAACGCACCCGATAAAGCCAGCCAGAAACCAATCCGGCTAATTCCGGATGGCATTAATTTACCCATAGGTGCTGCTATTATGCTGTTCTACACACTCACATTAAAATCGCGAAGTGCGTCGTTCAGACTTGTTTTTAAATCGGTGCTGGCTTTTCTTTGTCCGATAATTAGGGCACAACTAACAGCATACTCCCCTGCAGGAAAACTTTTTGTATAACTGCCGGGAATTACTACACTGCGGGCCGGAACATGGCCACGGTATTCTACCGGTTCAGCACCGGAAACATCTATGATTTTTGTAGACTGGGTTAATACCACATTTGCACCCAATACCGCTTCGGCTTCTATTTTTACCCCTTCTACAACTATGCAACGGCTACCAATAAAGCAGCCATCTTCAATTATTACCGGACTCGCCTGTAGCGGCTCTAACACGCCCCCAATACCTACCCCACCACTCAGGTGCACATTTTTGCCAATCTGCGCACAACTGCCCACGGTGGCCCAGGTATCCACCATCGTACCCTCATCTACATAGGCACCAATATTTACATAGCTGGGCATCAGCACCACATTTCTTGCTATATAGCTACCATACCTTGCCGTAGCAGGCGGCACAGCCCTTACACCCAATTCCTGATAATTTTTTTTCAACAACATTTTATCATAAAACTCAAAGGGTGGTAATTCCCAGGTTTGCATGTTTTGGATGCCGAAATACAACAAAATCGCTTGCTTTACCCACTCATTTACTACCCATCCGTTTTCAGAAGGACTCGCCACTCGCAGTCTTCCCTTGTCCACTTCTTCCATTACCGCCCTTACCCCCAATTGATAGGTTTCCTCTTTTAATAGTCCACGGTCGGCCCAGGCAGCCTCAATTAATGTTTTCCATTCCATGCTTCTGATTTTTTTGCAAACATACAATTTCAAAATTTTATGCTGCCTTATTTACACGCTTTCCGTAATTTAACGCCCACAATATGAGTTTTCCTTTTCAATACGAAGTTGATCAATGCCTACAAGTGCTGACTGCCGGAGGGATAATTTTGTATCCAACCGATACGGTATGGGGAATAGGATGCGATGCCACCTGTGAGGAAGCGGTGGATCGTATTTACCAACTGAAACATCGGGCCGACCATAAAGCCATGATTGTGTTAGTGGCAGATGAAAGAGATATTTTGCAATATGTTGCCCAGCCTGACTTACAGGTTTTCGACTATATAAAAGGGGTTCAAAGGCCCACTACCGTTATTTATGATAATGCGGTAGGGCTTGCCCCTAATTTAATGGCACCAGATGGATCGGTTGGCATCCGGATTTGCAATGATCTTTTTTGCCGACATCTACTAAAGCGTTTACGCAAGCCCCTGGTGAGCACTTCCGCCAATATTAGTGGCTATCCTGCTCCCGGATGCTTTAGAGATATAGACGAGTGGATTGTTTCGGGGGTTGATTATGCAGTGCAATATCGGAGGGAAGAAACAGACACATTTCGACCCTCTTCGGTTGTGAAATGGGAAAAAGACGGGTCCATTACCATCCTTCGTGCCTGATTTATCAAATTCATCGTTTTTTTACACCTCTTTTTGCGGAAACCTGTTGTAGTGCTATACTTTTGCAGCATGACAAAAATCCTGCTTATACAAACGGCATTTATAGGCGATGCAGTATTGGCAACCGCTTTGCAGGAAAAAATACATGCCTGGGATTCTACCATAGAAATACATTGGCTGGTTCGGAAGGGAAATGAAACCCTCTGGCAAGATCATCCCTATGTTAAAAAAGTATGGGTATGGAATAAACAAAAACAGAAGTACCTCGAATTATTTCGGTTAATAAAAGCCATTCGCAAAGAGCGCTATCAGAAAGTAATCAATGTGCAACGATTTGCTGCCACCGGTTTAGTAACGATATTTTCTGCTGCCAAAGAAACCATCGGGTTTGATAAAAATCCTTTCTCCCGTTTCTTTACAACGGTTATTAAACACCAGATTTCATCGGGCAGTCAGCCCCTGCACGAAACAGAACGGAACCAACTATTAATAGCAGGTTTTACAGATGCCTCTCCCGCAAAACCGAAATTATATCCAACACCCGCCCATTACCAGAAAATCGCCGGGTATCAGTCAAAACCCTATATCTGCCTGGCCCCTGCATCTGTATGGTTTACCAAGCAGTTACCGGCAGATCAGTGGGTTTCGATGATAGAATCTATCCCCCGGGAGTATACTATTTATTTGTTGGGTGCTCCGAGCGACCGTAAATGGTGCGATCAAATTGTGCGTTCGGCGGCAAAGGGGAATACCACCAATCTATGCGGGTTACTCAGTTTGTTAGAGTCTGCCGCCCTGCAAGCTGGAGCCGTGATGAATTATGTAAATGATTCAGCCCCCATGCATTTTGCTTCGGCCATGAATGCGCCCGTTACCGCCATTTATTGTTCAACCCTGCCAGCTTTTGGGTTTGGTCCACTCTCCGATAACCGGCATTTGGTTCAAACTACACAGTCCCTAACCTGCCGTCCCTGTGGCTTACATGGCAAAATGGCGTGCCCAGAAAAACATTTCCGCTGTGCCAGTACCATAACTACCCAACAATTGCTCGATACCCTGCCGAATTTCACAAACTGAAACATTTGTACCTTTGCGGCCCATGCACATTCAATGTACTGAGGCGGAAGCCAATATTTTATCCATTATCGCCCAACAGGCCGAGGAACTGGGATACCCCTGTTACTTAATCGGTGGTTTTGTGCGGGATAAACTATTGGGTAGACCCGTAAGTGATGCGGATATTGTTTGTTTGGGAGATGGTATCTTATTAGCCCGCAGGGTAGCTGCCTGTTTTCAACATGCACCTCCTGTATCTATTTTTAAGAATTTTGGAACGGCACAAATTAAGCTTCCCGCATTTGAATTGGAGTTTGTAGGTGCCCGTAAAGAAAGTTACCGCAGTGATAGCCGAAAACCAGCCGTTGAAGCCGGCACCATAGAAGATGATCAGAACCGGCGCGACTTTACCATTAATGCATTGGCCATCTCGTTGAATAAAGCAGATTATGGACAACTTATAGATCCTTTTAATGGAATAGAAGATTTAAATAATGGCTTGCTCAAAACTCCTTTGCAGCCCGAACAAACCTTTAGTGATGATCCGCTGCGAATGTTGCGGGCAATTCGTTTTGCGGCACAGTTGCAGTTTACTATCGTTCCCGAAACTTTTATGGCGATAGCTACCCATGCCCATCGAATAAGCATAGTTTCTCAGGAGCGGATAACCGATGAGTTGAATAAAATCATGATGTGCCCTAAGCCCTCCGTGGGCTGGCATTTATTGCTAACTAGCGGATTACTCAATCGCATATTTCCCCAGGTGGCCGACCTGCAAGGGGCGGAAAATATTGATGGAATGGGGCATAAGGATAATTTCTATCATACCCTGCAGGTACTAGATAATGTGGCAGCTGTATCTGATGATATTTGGCTGCGATGGGCTGCATTGTTGCACGATATCGGTAAGCCAGCTACCAAGCAATTCGAGCCTGGCCATGGATTTACCTTTCATGGGCATGAAGTAGTAGGTGCCCGAATGGTACCCAAAATATTCAATAAACTTAAATTGCCACAGCACGACAAAATGAAGTGGGTACAAAAATTGGTATTGCTTCACCTGCGGCCTATCAGCTTAACCAAAGAAAATATTACCGATAGTGCGGTGCGCCGATTATTGTTTGATGCAGGAGAAGATATTGATAGTTTGATGACCTTGTGCGAAGCCGATATCACCAGTAAAAATAAAGTGAAAGTAAAACGCTATTTACAGAATTTTGAGTGGGTTCGGCATCGCATGCACGAAGTAGAAGCTACCGACCAGTTGCGAAATTGGCAGCCCCCTGTTACCGGCGAATTGATTATGCAATACTTTTCTATACCCCCCGGTAAACAGGTAGGTATTATTAAAGATGCTATTCGGGAAGCTATACTAGACGGGATTATCCCCAATGAATATGAAGCCGCATTTCTATTCATGCAGGAAAAAGGGAAAGAACTAGCACTTACCAGCAGAAATTGAGTATTTTTGTTTCAAACAGCCGTTATTTTACAACCGGCTGATTATCTCGCAAAACAATCCCGCATGGCCGTACTAAAGTTTAGGGTTTATCTGGAGGAAGATGAAACCATCTACCGCGACGTAGTAATTCTGCATAAGCAATATTTTAATGATTTACACCTGATTATCCTTAAATCATTCGAGTTCGATCAGCAACATGCCGCTACTTTTTTTCGTAGTAACGACCAATGGGCCCGCGGCCGGGAAATCAGTTTGGCAGTATACGATAAGCCGTATAAAGTAGACCCCCTTTTGATGAATGAAGTAACCATTGGTTCGGAAATAAAAGATACCAATCAGAAATTTATTTACGAATACGATTTTCAAAAGCACTGGATTTTTTTGATAGAGTTGATTCATGTAAGCAAAGAAGAAAATCCTAAAATTATTTACCCGTCTATTTCCCGCACCGAAGGAATTGGTCCCCAACAATATGGTACCAAAAGCTTACTGGGCAATAAATTTGCCGACATTGAAGAGAAATACGATCTTACCGAAGCGGCAGAAGGTTTTGGCAGGGAAGGAGAGGAGGATGGCGAAGCGCAGGACGCCGACAGTTCCAATGATACTTCAGAAGCAGATGCTTTTGATTCGGGCGAAGATTTTTAGTTTCTGGGTTCTATTTTTCACCTGAATCGCCCACTTATGCAGCATACCCCCCAAGTTATTATTATTGCTGGCGCAACCGCCACCGGAAAAACGGCCCTTGCTGTTCAACTGGCTAGTGAACTTGCTACCGAAATTATTTCAGCTGATTCCCGGCAATGTTTTCGTGAATTAACTATTGGGGTTGCTCGCCCAACGGACGAAGAGCTTACAAAAATACCGCATCATTTTATAGCTAGTCAATCGATTACAGATCCCTCCAATGCAGGTTTGTTTGAACAAATGGCATTGGAAAAAGTATCCGAATTGTTCGCAAATCATTCCACTGTTGTTATGAGCGGAGGAACCGGTTTATATATAAAGGCTTTTATGGAAGGCATCGACCCCATGCCCGAAGTACCGCAATCGGTGCGAGAAGCAATTGAGCAGGAATATCAGGCAAAAGGACTTATCTGGTTGCAACGAGAATTACAGCATCGAGATCCAGCATTCTGGCAGCAGGCCGAACAACAAAATCCACGCAGACTGCAAAGAGCGCTGGAAGTATTACAGGCTACCGGTAAATCTATCTTGGCTTTTAGAAATGCAACACCCGCTAAACGTTCGTTTGCAATTACTCCGCTGGTGGTTACCTTACCTCCTGAGGTACTTCGTAAGCGGATCAATGAAAGGGTAGATACTATGATGGAACTGGGATTATTAGAGGAAGTAAAATCGGTTTTTGATTTTCGGCATCTGCCAGCCCTGCAAACGGTGGGTTATCGCGAATTGATCAGTCACTTGGAGGGGAAATGCTCACTCGATGAAAGTATTCAGCAAATAAAAACCAACACTTGGCAGTATGCCCGCCGGCAAATCACTTGGTTTAAAAAGCAACCGGGCTTTCTTCACCTTCCTGCCAATGAAATCAGTATAAAAAAGATACAATCGCTTGGCTGATTATTTTTTGTCAATTTTTACTGCCAAACTACTTTTGTTTATAATTTCCAGTAAGGGGGCACCTATTTCTTCATCCGAAGCATTGCTTAATACCACTATGCTGGTTTGCGTTGCCGGGTAATAAATATTCATTGTGTT
>JBIINW010000009.1:0-34377 GCA_044337245.1 Sediminibacterium sp.
AAACGATGTGCAATAGGGTTGCTTACATTTGTTTCAGAAATGAATGAACAAACACTTGCTGCCATAGCAAAAGCATGGAACTGGCATTTTCCGCAGATCACACCCATCCAATCGGGCCTAATCAATCGAACCTGGAAGGTTACTGAGCGGGCGCAAAGTTGGCTGCTGCAGGCTATCAATACCCATGTTTTTCCCCAACCCGATTGGATTGATTTCAATTTGCAGTTACTTTCCCGTTATTTAACCCAACACCATCCCAACTATTTGTTTACTTCCCCGGTTGTATCTGCAGGCGGTAAGGGAATATTTGAATGCGAAGGCAGTGTGTATCGGGTTTTTCCCTGGATACCCGGTTCGCACTCTCGGAATGCCTTGGATGATGCGAATCAGGCATTTGAAGCGGCCCGCTGTTTTGGAGCATTTACCAAGAACCTCTCTGCATTTCCCGAAGCAGAACTGAAAGTAATTATTCCGGGCTTTCACGATTTGAGCCTTCGGTATCATCAGTTTGAACAGGCACTTCAAAATGGCGATAGCAATCGTATGCAGGAATGCAAGGCTGCCATTCAGATTTTACAAGCTGCTTATCCGCTGGTAACCAAATTCGAAAGCTACACCCAGCATGCGGATGTAAAAAGAAGGGTTACCCATCATGATACTAAAATCAGCAACGTATTGTTCAACGAGCAAGAGCAAGGCATGTGCGTAATTGATTTGGATACCGTTATGCCTGGTTATTTTATCAGTGATACCGGAGATATGTTCAGAACCTATGTTTGTGCAGTTACCGAAGAAGAACAACAATTAGATTTGATAACCGTAAGAAAGGAATACACAGCAGCAATTGTTGCAGGGTATTTATCGGAGATGGGAAGTGAACTAAGTAGTTTTGAACAGGATCATATCTATTTTGGAGGCGAGGTATTGATGTATATGCAGGCATTGCGATTTTTAGCGGATTATCTGCAAATGGACAAATACTATGGTGCCCGATATCCTACCCAAAACAAAGTACGGGCAGAAAATCAAATCCGCTTATTGACCCTTTTTCAGGAAAGTTTACGCTAATGCGGGTTCGCTGGCTGATTTTTGGGTGGCTGCATTCAGGTTCTCCAATTGGTTATACACCCCATCCCATAATTGAATACGCTGTTGCAAGGCCTCGATAACTGCCGTTTCTGCTTCCGCCCATTTTTGAGGGTCGTTGCCACAGAGTTGACTGGTCATTTGCAAGGCCAGCTGACTGTGATGGCCGCCATCAACTTCTATGTGGCGCTCGAGGTAGTATTTGAATAAAGAAATTTTATCGGGTGCCTGGCCATGCAAATCCTGAATGATGGAATAGAACATATCCGGAATCAGGTCTTCACGGCCAAAAGTAAATATGGCAGATTGCAGGTAGTCTTTTTTGCTTTCAATTAATTGAAAGGTAAAATTCACAAACGACTGAGCTTCAATGGGAGTATTGGATATTTGTAAGGCCGAACGAACATCCCCGGAAACGGCCAACTCTTGTAAGAATGTTTCAATGGGTTTGGTATCGGCTCCGCATTGTTGCATGGCTTCGAGGTAAATTTCGAAATGGCTTTTCCGGATGCCTTTATCATCTACGTCTGATTCTTCGCCCACCACAATTTCGTTGATGAGGAAACGGGTATCGCCATTTCCTTTGGGATACCAGGGAATGGAAGTGCAGGTAAGTTCGTTTTGCAATGATTTGAGCAGCGACATAAAATCCCAAACAGCGTACACATGGTACTGCATAAAAATATGCAGGTGTTGGGGCTGTTGAATAAGGGCATATACTTTGTGCTGGGTAATGGCTTTTTTATAGGGTTCGATGGCACTTAACAACTGATCTAATCCGGTTTTCATACAAATGGGTTGTTTTAAGAAACGTAATTCAACTAGGTACGCTACCTAAAACAACCTACTCAATGAAAGGTTCACCCAGGGGATGAATTAATAATCAGCACCCATACAAAAATCGGGTGTACGTGTTTTCCATTTACCTCTGGTAAAATCGGGTATAATTTGCACTTGTCCGCCTTCGGCAATCGACTTTTCGGATAGGGGTGTGATGGCATACCAAGTGGCCATGTCGTAAACATCAATAGGGAAGGGGGCATTGCGTTTGATACACTCGATAAAGGAGTTTACAACAAAAAAGTCCATCCCTCCATGTCCGGCCCCTACTGCTTGTGATTCAAATTTTTTCCAAAGGGGATGGTCGTATTCTTTCAGATATTTTTCGGAATTCTCCCAGGCATGGGCTTTAGGACTTTTCCCTTCAAAGTACATCATACCTGCTGTGAATTCGCCTGCATGGTTGTCTTGCCAAATTCCTTCTGTTCCCTGCACGCGAAATCCAAGGTTATACGGACGGGGAGAATTGGTATCGTGGGTTAATACGATGGTTTCGCCGTTTGCCGTTTGAATTTGACTGGTAACGATATCACCCAGGGCAAAATTTACTTTGGCATTGGGATGGTTGGGACCGCCTTTCGGGTGGTTCACAATGTATTTGTGCAAGCCACGGGCTTTGGTTGCAACAGACGACATACGGGTTAGTTGGTTACCCCGATTAATATCAATCATCATAGCCACTGGGCCTAAACCGTGGGTTGGGTAGAGTTCGCCATTTCGGTTAACCGAATGTGGGGTGCGCCATTTGGCTTCGGAGAATCCTTTTTCACCAAATTCAACTCCTGAATTATAGGGGGTTTGTCCATCATTGAATTTAACTCCCCGTAAATCATGTTCATATCCTCCTTGTAAATGCAGTAATTCTCCAAAAACACCTTTTCGTACCATATTATATACTGCCAACACATCCCTGCGGTAACAAACATTTTCCAATGCCATAACTGGAATACCTGTTTTTTCGCTGGCATTTACAATATCCCAGCAGTCTTGCAGTTTAAGTGCTCCGCATACTTCCACACCCGGAATTTTACCTGCGTTAAGGCTATCGAGTGCCTGTGGAATATGCCATTCCCAGGGGGTAGCAATTATTACGGCATCCACATCCTCCCGCTTCAGCAAATTTTTATAATCATAGTTCCCTTGGGGGAAGGTAACTGGCGTTGGTTTACCAGCTTTTTGAATTAAGGAGAGTGCATCCGACATCATACGTGGGTCTGGATCGGCCAGTGCAGTAATATCTACGTCGGTGCGTTGTAGTAGCATTTCGATATGACTTTGCCCACGCATACCGGTTCCTATTATGCCTACACGAACGCGATTCTTGTTTGCAGCGGCAAATGCCCGGATACCGGAAAGAGAATAGCCAACAGCCAGGGAGGCCATACTAGATTGAGCAATAAATTTTCTTCTGTTTACAGAGGAGGGCATGGAATTACATGATTAGTAACATGAAAAAATACAGATAACTGAAATGCATTCGCCTTATGAATTAAGGGCCACAATTACTTTTTCCATTTCAGCAACTGTTCCGATACTGAGTCGTAGCCAGGTACTTTTTTCTTCAAAAGATCGGGCCCCAATGATATTGGCGGCCTGCAGGGTAGCGGCAAAATCCTTTTTATAATTTGCAGCATCAAAATAAACAAAACTGGTGTACGATTTTATGTAGGGGATACCCAGTTGTTGCAGGCCTTTGTAAAATACTTCTTTGGCTTTAATATTTTCCGATTTACAAAGGGCTATAAATTGAGCATCCTGTATAACGGCCAAACCGCCTTGCATAGAAACGTAAGAGGGACCAGCATTTGCCCAGGCCTGTAATTGCATTAATTGCTGAATCATATTGGGTTGGGCAATCACATATCCGAGACGGGCACCGGCCATGCCATATACTTTAGAAAAGGTTTTGGCAATCACCAGATTGGGGAAATCGTTCACCATATGTGCCATAGAGGGTGAATTGTAATAGTCGGTATAAGCTTCATCTAACAGAATAATACAATCCGCTGGTACATTCTTTATAAAATTCTCTAATTCGGCTGCGGGTGAAACGGTTCCGGTAGGATTATTCGGATTGCATAGATATACAAGCCGGGTTTCGGGCTTGATGGCAGCTAACATGGCTGGCAGGTCGTTTTCTTTAGCGGTTGTTGTAGGAACCAATTTAATCGGTAAACCCATTTTTCTCGTGGCTGGCATCCAGAGTTTAAAAGTGGGTTCAGCAGCTACGGCGGATCCCTTTTTTTGAGATGCAAAAAGCGTTACCAGCCCCAGCAGTTCAGAAGATCCGGCGCCGAGAATTATTTGATCTTTGGTGTGACCCGTTAATTTGCCGATTTGTTCGCGAAGCGTTACATTGATATCCCATTGATAGCGATTGGATGCATCAATGGCATCGTACATGGCTTTTTTGGCCAGTGGGGATGGACCATGCGGATTTTCGTTCGCACTTAATTTAATGGGTCCGGCAGCATTATCCCGAAAAATCGGCTCTTTGTAAAAAGGAAAAATTTCGCGGGCAAAGGTTTCGCGGGCGGCTGCAAAAGCACCCACTGCGAGTGCGGAATGCTTAATTAATTGACGACGATTCATTGATAGGATTGTTTTCCGAAAGATAAGCCATTTGTACTATTGAATGGTGCAGTTTCCAAGAAAACGCTGAACATAACATTTTGAAAAATTGTGTATATTTTTACTTATAATTAATATTATGTTAAGTAGATTGATTGTTTTACTTTTGATTTATATAAAACCTATACCCCATAAAAGTTTGAAATACATTCAATTATAACTTTCTAACTATTTTTTTTCATTTTAATTTATGTATCTAAAAAAAAACATATTGAAATTTGCATAAATATTGTTTATTTTGTTGTAACCTATATCCATTCTATGAGTAAAAATCATTTTTTTAAGCAGTACAGCGATGCCATTCTTGTAGGTCTACTCTGTATTTCGGTTCCGGCCATGTTTAGTTTTGGGTATTATTATGGTATTAACCATAGAGACAAAGAAACAGTTGAAGTAAGATACCAGAATAAAGAGATGAGAGACAGCATAGATATGTACCGCCAACGCGAAACAGTTTGGAGAAGTACACAAAATAAAGAGGTGGGCCCTACCGCAAGTTCAATCGAAAAATAATATCGATAGTTTAACAGCATTCAATAAAAAAGCCACTTTACATTAGTGGCTTTTTTATTGCAAATAGTTTTCGCTTAGTTCTTTTTATGCATTCCTTCGTATTCCTTATACTTTGCGTCGTATGCATCAAATAACTTCATATCCTTTCCTCTTACCTTATCTCTTTTATATTCATATAAATTAGCAAGAAAATCTAAGGATCTTTCAAAAACCATTTTTTCGCTACGGTTCAAGTCTGTCTTACCTTTCAGGTTGTCAATAGATTTTTCAAGCCAGTTTATAGATGCTTCAAGATTTTCGTTGATTGGTTTTTCCAAATCTGTATTTAACTTCTTTACAGCATCGGTCTGTTCTTTAAACTTCGCTTCCTGGGCGGGACGTTTCTTGGGATCCTTATCGGCAGGTGGTTTGTTCACATTCAACTGCTGAAGGGTTCTAATATTATCTGAATATTTATCGGAATAATCAGCAAAATTATTATAGTAAATTAGTCCAGCATTATATGCAGCAATGGCATTTTTATTATTCAAACTATAGGCTTTCTGATAAGCATCCCCAGATTTTATATTGTACATAGCTTGTTGGGTGCTATCCATATCTTTTTCCTTAGTACGGGCATTGGCAAACCAATCCCCAAACTGCAGATATTCAAATTCTTTTAAGGTTCCGGCTGCACTTTCTTTATCGTAAAATGCTGTTTTTTCGGCTAGGGTTAAGTTTTTATCGAGATATTCCATAGCAAAATCATCCCATTGCTCTGTTGGATACGCCTCTTTAGACACGGCCAGGTACTTTTTAAACTGAGGCTCATTTTTGGTGGTAATAAAATGATTCAATGTAAAGCGGTACATATCTATATAAGCGGTATCAAAAACCATATTATCCGCCAAACGGGTATATTGTTGCACAGCTTCTGCAGGCTTCTGTGCATTTTGCAACGCATATCCCAGGTATAAAATGGAAGTCGTGTCAAAAGGTGTTTTGGCGGAGGTCCACTTATTCTTATATATTAAATCATAGGTACTTACAGTAGAAGTAAAATAATATGCGGCAGAATCCCATCTCTTCCCATTAAAATTTCGCACGCCTTCTGCAAAACAGGTTTGATACATATCAAAGTATCCATTCGGGCCTTCCGGCATCATTTCTTTTACAAAATTAAATGAAGGATCCAACTGCTGATATTTAGCAAAGGCTTCATCTGCTATTTCCTTGGCATTCGGTGTTTTTGCTCTGGAAACGGGATCTTTATAAAGGGCTGCGTAAATTCTAGATTTCCAGTAAAAAGTTTCTGCCTTACCAGAAAATTTTGGATCGGCTGCATTTTTATCAATTTCAGTCTTTGCATCTGCCAATTTTCCGGTTTGCATGAATAACATTACTTTCTTAAGCTCCTGCGCTTGAGTAGGAAGGGCAAATACTGCTGTAAGTAGCCCAATCATCATAATCCGCTTCATAGTCATTTTTTTAAGAGGGTTGAGGGGGGTTGTCTTGGTTGGTAGTTTGATTGTTTTCGTTATCCAATTGGGAATTTTCATTATCAGGGGTGGCTTCAGCAGAAGGAATTTCAGCTCCATCAATTACTTCGGTGATTTCAATATTTGTAACCGGTTCTTCTTGTTCTTCTATCTGAGAAATGGCGGCAATTTCATCCCCCTCATCTAACTTAATCAGTTTCACTCCCTGCGTTGCTCTTCCAGCTTCCCGAATTTGCTGAATTCCGGTACGAATGGTAATACCAGATTTACAAGTAATAATTAAGTCTTCTTTCTCTGTTACTGTCAAAAGGCCCACTAAACTACCTGTTTTTTCGGTAACATTTATTGTTTTCACCCCTTTTCCACCCCGATTGGTAATCCGATATTCTTCTACAGAAGTTCTTTTTCCAAAGCCCTGTTCACTTACAACCAACACAGTTCGGCTAGGATCATCTTTATGAATGCAAATCATGCCCACCACTTCATCTTTCTCATCTTCCACTTCAATACCACCTACTCCAATGGCTCCTCTTCCGGTCGGCCGCACTTTATTTTCGGGGAAACGTATAGCTCGTCCACTTTTAACTGCCAACATAATTTCTTGGTTACCATCCGTTAATTTAGCCATCATCAATTCATCTCCCTCTACGATCGTTATCGCATTAACGCCATTAGCACGGGGTCTGCTGAAATCTTCCAGCGATGTTTTTTTGATAATGCCCTTTTTGGTGCACAATACTATAAAATGTTGCTGAACATATTCTTTATCGTCCAGCTTATTCACGTCGATAATTGCCTTCACTTTATCATCGCCAGGTAGTTGTATCAAATTTTGTATGGCCCTACCCTTTCCCTGCTTTTCACCTTCTGGAATTTCATATACGCGCAACCAGAAACAACGGCCCTTCTCGGTAAAGAACATCATGGTACCATGGGTAGATGCAACAAAAAGATGTTCTACATAATCTTCTTCCCGTGTTTTGGAACCAACTGCTCCCCTACCACCCCGCCGTTGCTGACGATATTCGGTGGCGGAAGTTCGTTTGATATAACCCAGATGAGAAATGGTAATCACCACATCTTCATTTTCAATCAGGTCTTCAATGCGCATTTCATCGGCTAGGTATTGAATTTCTGACTTACGATCGTCGCCAAATTTCTCGCGGATTTCTAATAATTCCTGCGTAATCAATGCATAGCGGGATCCTTCATTTTGCAATAGTTCGCGTAAATGTTGGATGGTTTTAATCAATTCGGTAATCTCATCCACAATCTTATCCTGCTCCATACCCGTAAGTCGCTGTAAACGCAGTTCCAATATAGCTTTGGTTTGCGCTTCAGAAAATCCGGGTTCTTCGGTATAGATATCAGTTGGAACATCACCCAACAAGGCGGGATTGAGTACCCAGTTTCCTTCCCGACTCTTCGCAATCAGCGAAGTTTTTGCTTCATCGGGGGTTCTGCTAGCTCTGATAATAGCAATCACTTCATCCAAATGATCCAGTGCTTTCAGGTAACCAGCCAAAATATGGGCTCGTTCTTCTGCTTTTTTAAGTTCGAAACGCGCTCTCCGAATTACTACTTCCATGCGAAAATCGATGAACTCAGTAATCAGCATTTTCAGGTTCATCTGAACTGGTCTACCTTTACTGATGGCAACATTGTTGATACCGTAGCTGGTTTGTAACTCGGTAAACTTATATAACTGATTGATGATAACCTGGGCAACTCCGTCGCGCTTCAGATCCAATACAATCCGGGTTCCCTCGCGCATGTTACTTTCATTGTTCACATGGGCAATCCCCTCAATTATTTTATCATTTACCAATTGGCCAATCCGATTGGTGAGCACATCGCGATTTACCTGATAAGGCACTTCTGTGATTACAATCTGCTCGCGGCCGCTTTGTTTGGTATCTACATGGCATCTGCCCCGCACTACAACCCTTCCTCTTCCGGTACGGAACCCTTCTTTAATGCCTTCCATACCAAAAATAATGCCCCCCGTAGGAAAATCAGGGGCTTTGATAATCTGCATCAACTCATCAATAGTTATGTCCCTATTTTGAATGAATGCAATACAAGCATCCACCGTTTCGCGCAAATTGTGCGGCATCATATTGGTAGCCATCCCCACCGCAATTCCGGAAGATCCATTTACCAATAATTGAGGAATCCGGGTAGGCAAAACCGTTGGCTCCTGCCGTGAATCATCAAAATTGAATTGGAAATCTACCGTATCCTTGTCAATATCCTCCAACATGGCTTCTGCCACTTTCTCCAATCGAGCTTCGGTATACCGCATAGCTGCAGGAGGGTCGCCATCCTGATTTCCAAAATTTCCCTGTCCGTCTACCATTGTATAGCGTAGTGTCCAATCCTGCGCCATTCGCACCACCGTATCGTAAATGGAGGCATCCCCGTGCGGGTGATACTTACCCATCACCTCTCCAACTATGGCAGCGGATTTTTTATAGGCCTTATTGCTGTTGTTGCCTATTTCGTTCATGGCATACAATACCCTGCGGTGGATGGGCTTAAATCCATCTCTTGCATCAGGCAATGCCCTGCCAACAATTACCGACATCGAATAGTCGATGTAGGCAGTCTTCATCTGCTCCTCGATATTTACCTTAATAATTCGGTCGTTATCGTGTGTGACTTCGGGTGTAAAATTTTCTTCCGCCATGCTATTTTTGGGTTCCCCTGCTTACAATTTCCGGATGTTTTATTTACCGATTTTCAGGGGTCTGCGAAGATACTTTTTTTTGGGGCGACTGACCCAAAAAACTAGTAAAAATTAACCTTGTTTTATCCACAAATCAACCACATTGTTAACCGAATTTCGGCGACTGGTTTTTAACAGTTTTTCACAGGTTTTTTTGAATAATCCGTTCAAAATCCCCTTCTACCCTTTCGGTTTTGTACCTTTACGTTCATTCATTCCCAAATTTGTTGAAAAATGGCCCAACCGCACCTGTTATTATTAGGGGCAGGCAAATCATCCACCACCCTGATACGATTTTTACAGGGTATCTGCAGCTCCAGAAACTGGCGTGGAACCGTTGCGGATATTGATCTGGCCATTGTGGAAAAGAAATTGCTACCCTACCCTGCCCTTACCCCGCGATCGTTGAACATAGAAGATACAGCCGCCAGAAGAGAATTAATTGGTGATGCCAGTGTGGTTATCTCTCTGCTCCCCCCAGCCTTACAATCGGTGGTGGGTGAGGATTGTTTGCTACTAGGGAAGCATTTTTTATCCGCTTCATATACAGATCCCGGTTTGCAAAAATTACAAGCCGCGATAACAGATGCAAATTTGTTGTTTCTGATGGAAATGGGGCTAGATCCGGGAATAGATCATATGAGTGCTATGCAGCTGATTGATCAGATTCATCAAGAAAACGGAGTTATTACAGGATTTGCATCTCATTGCGGTGGATTAGTGGCACCCGCCTGTGATAACAATCCCTGGCACTATAAATTTTCTTGGAATCCCCGCAATGTAGTATTGGCGGGCAAAGCAGGCGCCGTATTTAAACAAGCTAAACAAACCTGTAACGTTGCCTACTCAGAACTATTTCAGTTCCATCACCCGGTAACCATACAGGGATTGGGTGAACTGGCAACTTATCCTAACAGAGATTCGCTAGCCTATATCCCCTTATATGGATTAGAAACTGCCAACAACTTTATCAGAACCACCCTACGCTACCCTTCCTTTTGTGCAGGTTGGAATCTATTGATAAAACTGGGATGCACGGAGGAAAACAATAAAGTTGAAACCGAGGGTATTTGCATCCGCGACTATTTCCAGCAGCACCTGCTAGCTAGCGGCATACGGGAAACAGACTTACCTGCTCCCCTCTTACCACTGCTTGAACAGATTGGCTGGAATGATTTACAACCTATTCTACGAAAGCAAGGTAGTTCGGCAGATATTTTACAATGGATACTAGAGCAAAAATGGGCACTGGCCCCCGGCGACCGCGATATGATTGTGATGTTGCACGAGATCAACTATACACGTGAAGGAAAAAAATATGCCGTAACTGCCCAACTGATGGTAGAAGGGGATGATTCGGCACACACTGCCATGGCAAAAACTGTTGGGTTACCACTGGGCATTGCAGCCGTTCTGTTATTAGATGGCATCATACAATTACGTGGTTTACAAATTCCCACGCATCCCTCCATTTATCAGCCCGTATTAAAAGCCCTGGAAGCAGAGGGTATCCGTTTTTCGGAACATTGGGAACTGCTCGACTAATGGCGAGACTTTTTATCGCCCTTGTTTACATCCGCCTGCATCACCCATTCATAATCCATTTGTCTTTTTTCTAGATTGGCAGAAACCACCCGAATCATTACCTTATCTCCCATCCGGAAAGTTCTGCCACTGCGCCTGCCCACTAAACTGTAATCGCCTTCTACCAGTCGAAAGTCGTCGTAGTCGGTGAGTCCTACAATATTCACCAGCCCCTCACATTTATGTTCAACCGTTTCTACCCAAAACCCAAAGGAAGCAACGCCGCTTACAATTCCCTCCATTACTTCACCCAAATGCTGTTGCATAAATTCTACCTGCTTATACTTGTTGCCGGCACGCTCACATTCCATCGCGGCTCGTTCCCGCTCACTGGAATGTTTACACTTTTCTTCCATTTTTTTATCCGCTGTATAATTTCCAACTAGTACTTTTTCTAAAATTCTATGCACCAATACATCGGGATAACGACGAATAGGTGAGGTAAAGTGACAATAATTTTCGAAAGCCAAACCATAATGCCCGATATTTTCAGCCGTGTAAATGGCTTTGGCCATTGTTCGGATACCCAGCTGTTCTAACACATGTTGCTCGGGCTTACCTACTACATCATCTAACATCTGATTAAAACTTCGGGCAATTGCTTCCGGTGATGACACATCAAATTGATGTCCATGCTTTTTGGCAAATACTATAAAGGGAGCGAGCTTTTCTTTATCAGGCTGATCGTGCACCCGGTAAGGAAATGGCAGGGGCTTTTTATTCACTTTTATTTTTGAAACATTTTCTGCTACCGTTTTATTAGCCAGCAACATCCATTCTTCAATAAGCTGATGCGACTCTTTGCTTTCTTTAACTACTATGCCAATGGGCTTCCCTTTTTCGTCTAACGTAAACCGAACTTCCTGAGACGAAAATCGAATCGCACCTTTTGCAAAACGCTTTTTTCTAAGTTTTTGTGAGAGCTGATGTAATACTAAAATTTCCGCTGCGTGTAACCCCTTTTCCGTTTCTATAATTTCCTGCACTTCTTCATAAGCAAAACGATGATCGGAGTGAATGATGGTTTTTCCCAACCAATAATGTTTCACTTCTGCTTTTGCATTGATTTGAAAAATGGCTGAAAAAGTTAATTTATCTTCTTTGGGGCGGAGGGAACAGAGTTCATTGGAAATGGTTTCTGGTAACATCGGATTTACCCGATCAGGCAAATAAACAGACGTGGCTCTCTTATAGGCTTCTTCATCCAATGCAGTGTTGGGGTGCACGTAATGACTTACATCGGCGATATGCACGCCCACTTCATACAATCCATTCTCAAGGGTTCGGATTGATAACGCATCATCAAAATCTTTTGCATCGGCAGGGTCGATGGTTACGGTAAGTAAATCGCGGCAATCTCGTCTTTTAGCAATTTCAGCCGAATCAATTGTTTCTGGCAATCGGGCTGCTTCTTCCAGCACTTCGTCCGGAAATGATAATGGAAATCCGCCCTGGGCCAGCAGTTCCTTCATGGCAGCATCATTCTGGTCTTCGGGGCGTAAAATGCCTACCACTGTTCCCACGGGCTTCTTATCATCCTTGTCCCATTTTACCAGTCTGGCTACTACCCGGTCTTTATGCTTCGCTCCCATTGTATCGGAGAGCGGAATAAATAAATCAGGCATGGGCCTATCGGAATCCGGCACAAAAAAGGCATAATTGGTAGATAGTTGTAAATACCCCGTGAATTCGGTTTGCTTTCGGGTAATTACTTCGGAAATTTTTCCTTCCTTCTTACCGGTTCTGGGATTCTCTTTGGTTGTTTTTACCCGAACCAGATCACCATTTAATGCGGTATTAAAATCGCCGGGCTTTACCATAACATCACCGGCCTCATTTTCTACAATTACATAACCCATTCCCGAACGGGTGATTTCTAATCGGCCTTTTTGTAGCAGATTACCTGCACTTTTTGTAGTATGTTTATTTTTGTTCTTTTGCTTCTTCATGTATTTGTTTGGTTTGAAACCCCATTACAAAATCAGTGACCAATTGATTAAAAAATATGCCCTCTCCAAATAAAAAATAATGTTGAATAGGTAATACGTATAAGGGTACTTTGTTTAGTTGTTGTTGAAATTTAAGTAATCGAACTGCATCTTTTTCCGTTGTAAGAATAAGTTTATCCCGTCCGGATATCGCATCAAACTGATCCTGGATATCATTTAAATCATCGATTGAAAAAATATGGTGGTCTGCATAATCTTGTTGTGTGTAAGAATGAACTTTATCAAGAAGATAAGCCTTAAGCGGGGCTGGATTGGCAATTCCACAAACCAGCAACACTTCATCCCGTTGGGTGAGATGCCACTCGTCGGAAGTATTGAATATATGATAGGGTGTACCATAGGCAATAGCAGTAAAAAATATCCGCTGATGCGGCAACAAATGTAATTGCCGAATTACCTGGTGCTTGTCTTCGGCACTCAGCGATTCCGGACATTTGGTAACCACAATTATCTGGGCACGGTTGGCTGATTTTCGTTCATCACGTAAATCGCCGGTTGGCAAAAAATAATCTTGTGCGTACAGATTTACGTATTCGGTGAGTAAAATATTTAAACCCGGAACTACATCCCGGTGCTGAAAGGCATCATCCAAAACAATTGCCTGAACGTCAGGAACATCTTGCAATAAATAAGGAATCCCCACCAGTCGTTCTTCACAAACAGCCACAGGTATTTCTGGAAACTTCAGATGAAACTGCATGGGCTCATCTCCTATTTCCAATGCCGTGGTAGATGATTCTGCCAATACATACCCCTTGGTTTTTCTTTTATATCCCCTGCTTAGGATGGCAATTCGGAATGCCGGATGTAAAACCCCCATTAAATATTCAACCATCGGAGATTTTCCGGTACCTCCTACCGCCAAATTACCTATTGCAATTACCGGAAAATGAAATTGCGAGGATGCAAGCCAATGTTTATCATAAAAAACATTCCGGATTTTAATCACCCAACCATACAACAAGGCAATGGGCAACAATAAAACCCGAAATGACTTAAGGAAGATGGTATTAAAATTCATATAAACCCTGCGGAGTGATACAACAACTTAAAGGTACGTCAAATTGTGCGGTATCTGTTATAGATTCAACTGGCTCGAAGAAGCAAATACCTACTTTTAACACTTCGGGCTTAGCTCTTTGCAAAAAGCGATCGTAATAGCCCCCCCCATAACCTACCCGATTGCCTTTTTTGTCGGCGATCAACATGGGAACCAACACCAAATCTATGGTATCGGGCTGCCATACCTCTCCGGAAGTTGGCTCGGGTATTCCCCATTTGCCTAATTGAAAAGAGGAACCAGTTTGAGGTAGCACGGCTTCCATCCATCCCGGTGTGGATTGCACTACCGGATAAGCAATTTGTATTTGAGGAAATTGTTGTTGCAAATAGTCTGTTAATCTCACTGGATCGGGTTCTGCTTGATGTTGATGTGCACAAAAAGCCAATACCCTTCGGGGATGATTAAATGAAATACGTTTGAAATGAATGTACAAAAGTTGATTCCTGCTCTCCTGTTCAGGGATATCCAGCAAAAGGCGTTGTTGTTTGTAATACGTGCGCAGGTCAGATTTAGTCATACCCATACAATAGGGATTAATCTTGTTCAGAAACGGAATCGGATAGCCGTTGAAAAAACGAAAAAACTGTTGAGCCATAATTTCGCTGGAATACAAATCCTGCGGCTTGTTCGTAATTATTTCGGGGGGTATGTTCCAGCACAAAAAATCCCCGGGGTGCAATCAAATTTCGGGAAACTATCAGTTTGGGTAATTCATCGATGCTTCCCAGTGCATAGGGAGGTCCGGCAAAAATAAAATCAAATGAATCGGTGGCAGATTGCAGATAAGCAAATACATCCATCCGCAATACCGAATATCCGTTGGCACCCAGTTTTTGTAAATTCGTTTGGATAAACTGATACATAACCGGATCCTTTTCTACAATTACCTGTTTGGTGGCACCGCGGGAAGCTAATTCGTAGCTGATGGCACCGGTACCTCCAAACAAATCAAGGGTAGTGCTTCCCTCAAAATTCATTCGGTTGCCCAAAATATTAAAGAGTCCTTCCTTGGCTATATCGGTTGTGGGCCTGGTATGTGGCATATTTGCCGGTGGCTGAATTCGTCGGCCGCCCCATTGTCCGGATATAATTCTCATAACAACCAGCGTTGCAGGGTATAAAAATAATGTGCAGGAAATTGTTCATATACCTGCTCGAATATCCCGGAAGGTGAAATCCGTTGCCACTGTATTGTGGGAAAAATTTCCGTTAACCGTTCCACTAATTCGCTGCCAGCACTTACTGTACCGGAAATATTCAATAGGCATTGTTGGGGAGCAATTTTTAACTGACGCAATCCATTCAACAATTCATACAGCACATCATCGGAAGTAGCGTAGGTAAATGTTTGTATAACCTGCAATTGGGCCCCACTTACCACTACCGCTGAAAAAAATTGTTCAGAAAAATCCAAGGTAACCGTTATTTGTTGTGGGTTGGCATCTTGTAAACTTTGTTCAATAGCCGCTGCATAGGAATGTGTGGTATCATAACTTGGAAATCTATCCGTAATCCATTGATAGATTCCGGCATGAATTCGATAGGCGAGCATTATTTGGTAAGTGCGGGGTAATTTTTTATACCCAATCCAAGCCGAAGGTTGTTCACCAAACATTAGATTACACAAATCTTTGGTGGAAGAAGAGCTAAACTTCGATTCCGGTATCACCAATACTTCAGGAAAAGTAAACCCGATATGGCGTTCACTAAAATTTCTCCTTAACAGTTCAGACTGATGTAAAATACTTTTTAAAGCATCCTGCCACTCCTCATTTTCATCTAGCTGAAATTGCTCCAATGCCTCGGGCAAATTGCTAAGTCCATTTCTAACCAATACGGCTACCTGCTGAGAGCCAATCTGTAAAAACAGCTCATCATTTCCGGTATAGGATACCGGCGGATAGGTTTTGGAATAGAAACTCAGTTTTTTAACTGCCATACAACGAAAATAACACTGCAATGTTAATTAAAAAGAAATCAAGAAGCCCCTTTCGGGATATAATCAGCAAAATTGTAGTTTTACCATCTTTTATGTCCACACCTTCCCTACAAGTTACAGTATCTAATAAACAGATTCTTGCCATTGCCCTGCCCATTGCGCTTTCTATCCTGGTGCCCCAACTTAATTTTATTGTAAACAACATTTTTCTGGGGCAGTTAGGTCAGCGGGAATTGGCATTAGCGGGCATAACAGGTGTTTATTACCTGATTTTTGCTGTAATCGGTCAAGGTTTGAACAATGGTTTACAGGCACTTATTTCGAGAAGGGCGGGGGAAAACCGGATGGATGCCATTGGTAATTTGTTTGCCCAGGGGGTAAGGATTTCGGTGGTTTTAGCCCTTGCGGGGATGATAGTTACCTGGTTTCTGGCCCCCATCATTTTGCGTATGGTATTAAACGATCCACAGAGTGTTCAGATATCGGTGAGTTTTTTGCAAATCCGGATTTTGGGGTTACCCTTTTTATACCTCTATCAAATGAGAAATGCGCTTTTGGTAGGTACCAATCAAAGTAAGTATTTAATCATCGGCACGGCAACAGAAGCAATTTGTAACATTACCCTAGATTATGGGTTTATTTATGGACATTTTGGATTGCCTGCCCTTGGGTTCAATGGGGCTGCTGTGGCTTCAGTAATTAGTGAAATAGCAGGTTTACTGGTGATATTCTGGGTAATCAGCAGCAATGGCGTTACCCGTCAATTGCAAATATTCAGTAACTGGGGTTACCATGCCGGCAATATTCGGCTGATATTAAAGCAATCTGCCCCTTTAATTTTACAATTTGCTATCAGTATTATCAGCTGGGAGTTTTTTTACATCTTGATTGAACACGATGGTACGCAAGCGCTGGCTATATCCAATACGATGCGAAATATATTCGGATTTTTCGGCTGCTTTACCTGGGCTTTTGCTGCAACAACCAACTCGATGGTAAGCAATGTAATTGGTCAGGGATTAGAGCACGAAGTTATTGGCCTAATCAAAAGAATCATTTTCTGGAGTGTTGGATTTGCTTGCCTTGTTTTTTGTGTGCTTAATATTTTTCCAGAATATTTTCTAATGATGTATGGGCAGGGAGAAGATTTTATCCGCGCCGGGATACCCGTGCTAAGGGTAGTATCGGTAGCCATGATATTGATGTCTGTTTCAGTGGTATGGATGAATGCGGTTACCGGCACCGGTAATTCAACGATGAATTTAATTACCGAATCGATTGCGATTGTGTTGTATTGTTTGTATGTATATCTAGTTTTAGAGAAATGGAATCTCCCCATTACCATCGGCTGGGGTAGTGAATGGCTTTACTGGATAACGCTGCTGGTTCCGAGTTTCTGGTATATGCAAAGCGGAAAATGGAAAAACAGGAAGTTGTAAAACTAATCAGCTACCGGCCAATTAACCCCCTTTCAGGCGAGTAACCAGCTGAATATACTGTTGCATAGCATCTGCCGTTGAAGTACCCGTTAGTTTATTCCAGGCTTCAAATTTAAATTTAGCAACAAAATCAAATGGGTTCGAAGGTGCCTGATCTGCTGAACAATCGCCTTCTGTAGCCTGCTTGTATAATGAATACATTTGTAATAGCGTTTCGTTGTCGGGTTTTTCAGACAGGGTTTTGCTGTTGGCTACGGCTGCTTCAAATTGTTGTTGTAGTTCCATATTGGGTTTATTGTAAAGTGGCTAATAGAGTTGCGCCAGCTGCTTTTAGCAATGGGTCGGCGGAATTTCGGTTAGGTAATTTCTGCAATTTGGTAAGTACATCAATGGCTTGTGTAGGTTTACGCACCTCTTTGTAAGCTCGTCCTAAATCGAGGTAATTACTTACAAAATAAGGTTCTAAAGTTCTGCATTTTTCCATGCAGGCAATAGCAATATCCGGGTCTCCAGAGGGCAATCCGCCATACATCAACTTAACTGCTGCCTTTTTAAATCCGGAAAGTATATACATTTCATAGTGCCATTTTCCCAGCACGTATTGCGCCTTACCATAGTTGGGGTTTATTTTTATTGCCCGTTCGGCATAGTCTTTTATATCACGTACATAGCCAACAACCTTTTTATTGTCTGACTCAAAATCTGTCATTTTACCCGAGGCCATTGCCATCACATAATTAGATTCTACACGATTGCTATCTGCCAACCAAGCTCTTTTGGCAAATGAATAGGAAGTTTCAAAATACAGCTGTTTTGTCTTTTTATCAGTTGCTTTT
This sequence comes from Sediminibacterium sp., assembly GCA_044337245.1. Taxonomy (GTDB): domain Bacteria; phylum Bacteroidota; class Bacteroidia; order Chitinophagales; family Chitinophagaceae; genus Sediminibacterium. The sequence goes on from JBIINW010000009.1 coordinate 18,147, forward strand.
TCCCCGAGGATAGATTGTAATTCGGCCAATTTACACAAAGCCTGCACATTACGAGGATCTTGCAACAATACAGCCTGATACAGATTACTGGCATCCGCCTCCTTCAACTGCCTTTCTAATTGTTCTGCCTGTTGTATAAGTGTGGAGGTATTTTGCGCCAGTAGTGTGTAAGAGCAAAAAATACTGAGCAATAATAGATATTTCATGTGGATTACTTTAACTGAGTTCTGTCTACATCAAATTCCACGCCAACTTTTCCTTCAAATTGTTGGATGGGTGGATGAAGTTTAAAAAGCGAAATATGAATTTTTTGGGCAGCCGGAAACTGATGCAGCAGTTTGTTTGCAATGGTAAGTGCCAGATTCTCCAATAAAGGGGTGGGTATATCCATACATCCTTTAATGGTTTGATAGGCATCTACATAATCTACCGGGGGCGTATCTGATGAAACCCTTGAATTAGGCGTATCTGCCAGGATGCGTACATTTACTTCAAATTGATTACCCAGCTTTTTTTCATAAGGATACAATCCATGAAAACCGGTAAATCGCAGTTGTTGCAAATGAATGGTAAACATATATTATTTTAGGTAGAGCCCGGTTACACCAAACCTTTAGCACTGAGGTATCGCTCGGCATCCAATGCTGCCATACACCCACTACCGGCAGCCGTAACAGCCTGACGATAGTTTTTATCCTGCACATCCCCGGAGGCAAATACCCCTTCTACATTGGTTTTGGTGGTTCCGGGTTCGGTAAGAATATAGCCAGTTTCATCCATATTTATAAATGGCTTGAATATGTCGCTGTTGGGCTGGTGACCAATGGCAACAAAGAATGCACTCACTGGAATGGTACTCAATTCACCGGATTGATTATTGCGAATTCGAACCGCTTCTACTTTTTTCTCACCCAAAATTTCGTCGGTATCGGAATTCCAGTACATCTTGATGTTGGGTGTTTGTAAAACCCTTTGTTGCATCACTTTACTGGCACGCATTTTATCCTTTCGGATTAACATGTGCACGGTAGTGCATAGTTTAGAAAGATAGAGAGCTTCCTCGGCTGCTGTATCTCCGGCACCTACAATGGCCACTTCTTTTCCTTTAAAAAAGAAACCATCGCAAACGGCACAGGCACTTACGCCATATCCATTCAACCGTTCTTCACTAGGTAAACCCAGCCATTTTGCTGAGGCGCCTGTTGAAATAATTACCGAATCGGCTTCTACCAGTTTCTCTTCATCTATCCAAACCTTGAAAGGATGAACAGAAAAATCAACCTTGGTAGCCAGTCCATACCGAATATCCGCACCCATGCGGGCAGCTTGTTTTTCAAAATGTACCATCATTTCCGGACCCTGAATGCCATCAGGATATCCCGGATAGTTTTCCACTTCGGTAGTAATGGTTAATTGTCCGCCTGGCTGAATCCCCTGATACAAAACGGGTTTCATATTTGCGCGGGCGGCATAAATGGCTGCCGTGTAGCCGGCAGGTCCGGATCCAATAATCAGCACATGCACTTTTTCAGTTGCCTCTGTATTCATTACTATCTAGTTTAATATTGTAAAGTTATTAATAAAAAATGGGTTAGGTGAGTGGGTAATAGACTGTGGATATCCTTCATAAAAAACCCCTGAAAAGCTCCAGGGGTTAATATACATTGATTGGTATGATCAATTTAACCCAGATATGCTTTCAGTGAGTTGCTATACCTTGCTTTTTGCAAGCGTTTAATAGCTCTCTCTTTAATCTGACGAATTCTTTCTTTGGTAAGGTCGTATTTCATACCTATCTGTTCGATGGTTACTCCGTTTTCGCCATCCAGCCCAAAATAGGCATTTACGATTTCTGCTTCTCTGGGGCTGAGCGATTTGAGTACCCGGCGAATTTCTTCGCGCAGGGAATCTTTCATCACATCTTCATCGGTATCGTCACTGCCTTCCAGCAAATCTCCCATGGCAACATCTTCAGCTTCATGCACTGGAGCATCCAATGAGGTATGGCGGGTATTGCTTTGGAAAATATTATTGATTTCCGTTTCACTCATTTCCAATATTTCAGCCAGCTCTTCGGTAGAAGGTTCCCGCTCATGCTCCTGTTCAAAAGCCATATAGGCTTTGTTGGCTTTGTTGTAAGTTCCAATTTTATTTTGGGGTAAACGAACCAAACGACCTTGTTCGGCAAGTGCCTGAAGAATCGACTGGCGAATCCACCAAACCGCATAAGAAATGAATTTAAAGCCCTTGGTTTCATCGAAACGCTGAGCCGCTTTTATCAGACCTAAATTTCCTTCATTAATCAAATCACTTAATGAAAGACCTTGGTGCTGGTATTGTTTAGCCACAGAAACCACAAAACGTAGGTTGGCCTGCACCAGCTTATCCAATGCACGCTGATCACCCATTTTAATTTTTTGAGCAAGGGTGGTTTCCTCCTCAGGCGTAATCATGGGTATTTTGGAAATCTCCTGCAAATACTTTTCAACTGCCTGGGAATCGCGGTTGGTAATCTGGGTTGCAATTTTAAGCTGCCTCATGGGATGGTATTACTTTATATAGACAAATAAACAGGCAAAAAGTTACCAAATGACTGTTTACATTCTCTAAATAGAGAATTTCTAGCCTGCAAAGGTACAAAATATAGGGGGAAATTCATTGATACTGTGGAAAAAACGCGTTAAAATGGTTAAAAATACCTGTGAGCTACAAAATGGGTAAAAAAAAATATGGGAAACTTCTCAGCAAGCCTGTATTGCAATTATCTTCGTTTACATGATGATAGACTACCGGTCAGATACAGTTACCCGCCCCACACCCGGCATGTTAGCAGCTATGAATCAGGCAGTTGTTGGGGATGATGTTTTTGGGGAAGATCCTACCGTTAATAAGCTAGAAAAGATGTGTGCTGCACTGTTTGGCATGCCGGCAGCCGTATTTTGCCCAAGTGGCACCATGACGAACCAGATTGCCATTAAATGCCATACCCAGCCGGGAGATGAGTTGATTTGTGATACCCTTTCGCATGTTTATCAGTATGAAGGAGGTGGTATTGCGTTTAATTCGGGGGTTTCGGTTAGACTGGTAAATGGCAGCCGGGGAAGAATTACCGCCGACCAGGTGTTGGAATCTATTAATCCTGTTGACGTTCATAAACCCCTTACTACGCTGGTTTGCTTAGAAAATACTGCCAATAGAGGCGGTGGAAGTTGCTACGATTTCAATGATATTCAACAAATTAGAGAGGTTTGTTCAGAAAAAAAATTAGGCCTGCATTTAGATGGAGCTCGCTTATTTAATGCATTGGTAGCCCGAAATGAGTCGCCTTTGCGGTATGGGGAAGTTTTCGACAGTATTTCTATTTGTTTAAGTAAGGGATTGGGGGCTCCGGTGGGAAGTTTATTAATTGGCGATACGCCTTTCATTCAGAGATCGCGTAGAATTCGGAAAGTGTTTGGTGGCGGCATGCGGCAGGCGGGAAGTTTAGCGGCGGCAGGCATTTATGCACTGGAAAATCATATAGCCCGATTGGCCATTGACCACGAACATGCCCAACTAATTGCGGCTGCCTGGCGGAAGAAGTCGTTTATAGGCGATATTTTTCCGGTAGAAACAAACATTGTAATTTTTGAAGTATCCAATAGTTATACCGCGCCTCAGCTGGCCGTAAAACTAAAAGAACACGCTATACTTGCCATTGCCATTTCCCCCAAAATAATTCGCATGGTAGTTCATTTAGACATTCACGAGTTGGATGTGGAAAGAACCCTCGAAGTAATTGGAAAGTTGTAGTATCTAAGAACCGCCATTGGCATTTAATTTTCGAACATGTTACCCAGAATCAATCCCACCAGTACGCAGGCATGGTTTTTATTAAAAAAACACCACGAGGAAGAAATGAACCGGGTGCATATGCGCGACCTTTTTGCAGCAGATCCAGAACGTTTTAAGCATTTTTCAGTAAAGCTAGGAGATGATTTTTTATTCGACTACTCCAAAAACATACTAAAGCCCAAAACGTTACAGTTATTGCTGCAACTGGCTGATGAAACAGGAGTTGCGAATGCTACAGAACAATTATTTACCGGAGTTGCCATTAATGAAACGGAAAATAGACCGGTTTTACATACTGCTTTGCGAAATTTTTCTGGCAATGCTGTTGAAGTAAATGGAAAAGATGTAATGCCTTCCATTCAAAAAGTATTGGCACAAATGCAAACATTTTGCAACCGGGTGCATGCCGGAGAATGGAAAGGCTTTACCGGTAAACCCATCCGATATATTGTGAATATTGGAATTGGTGGCAGTGATTTAGGTCCGGTTATGGTAACGGAGGCCTTACGCCCTTATTGGAAACCCGGGATCCAGACTTATTTTGTGAGCAATGTAGACGGTTCGCATATTGCAGAAACCTTGCAAAAAGTTACGGCAGAAGAAACGCTGTTTTTAATTGCTTCAAAAACATTTACTACACAGGAAACCATGACGAATGCGCATACGGCAAGAGAATGGTTTTTACAACAGGCTATTGATTCGGCACATATCGCCCAACATTTTGTGGCACTCAGTACGAATGAAAAAGCCGTGAATCAGTTTGGAATTAATCCGGATAACCGTTTCGAATTTTGGGATTGGGTAGGTGGAAGATATTCGCTGTGGAGTGCGATTGGGTTGTCGATTGCCTTAACCATTGGCTACGATCATTTTGATCAATTGCTGCGCGGTGCCTATGAAGGGGATGTGCATTTTCGAAATGAAAAATTCGACCGAAATATTCCCGTATTAATGGCCATTATTGGCATCTGGTATACGAATTTTTTTGGAGCGCAAACTGAAGCAATTCTTCCGTACGATCAGTACCTACATCGTTTTCCTGCCTACCTGCAACAGGCAAATATGGAGAGTAATGGAAAGTATATTGATCGCAACGGCAATGAAGTTAGTTATAGTACCGGACCCGTTATTTGGGGCGAGCCGGGCACCAATGGGCAGCATGCATTTTACCAGTTACTACACCAGGGAACGCCCATGATTCCGGCCGATTTTATTGCTCCGGCTATTAGTCACCATTCCATTGGCAATCATCACCTGCAGCTCCTCTCCCACTTTTTTGCCCAAACCGAGGCAATGCTAAATGGTAAAACAGAAAAGGAGGTGATTAGTGAATTAACAGCAGCCGGCCTTTCGGAAGCTGCTATCAAAAGAATTACGCCTTTCAAAGTATTTACGGGTAATAAACCCACTAACTCTATACTGGTTAAACAAATTACCCCACATACCCTTGGCAAATTGATTGCCCTATATGAGCATAAAATATTTGTTCAAGGGGTTATCTGGAATGTTTTCAGTTTCGATCAATGGGGGGTTGAATTGGGGAAACAACTGGCCGGTAAAATTTTGCCCGAGTTAGCAGGGGAAACGCCAACCCAAGCACATGATGCTTCCACACTTGGATTAATGCAGACTTGCAAAGCATTCCGCTCTAATTAATGTTTGTATTTTTACAGCATGGAAATTCAGGAGATTCAGATAAGGCCCATTCAACTCGAAGATAACCCTGCGATTGCCAAAATAATTCGTTCCACATTAGAAGAATTCGGAGCTAACAAGCCGGGTACGGTTTACTATGATACAGAAACTGATCACCTGTTCGAGTTATTTTCCCAAACACCCGGCAGTGCCTATCAGGTAGCTATACAAGAAGGAAAATTATTAGGGGGCGCAGGTATCTATCCTACCCCCAATTTACCCGAAGGAACCTGCGAGCTGGTAAAAATGTATTTGCTAGCAGCCGCCAGAGGAAAAGGAGTTGGTCGTAACCTGATAGAACAAGCCTTTCAATTAGCCAGCAACCTGGGGTATCAGGCCATCTATCTAGAAACCATGCCAGAACTTAAAAAAGCGATTTACATTTACGAGAAAATGGGATTTCAGTATTTAAATGGTCCCATGGGCAATTCGGGACATACCGGTTGCGATATCTGGATGATAAAAACTTTGTAAAAGCAAAAGTGCCCTTTCGGGCACTTCTCTATAGTATTTTAAGTAGTTGGTTTTTTTACCATTTGTCCACTTCCTCAGTACTCAAATTATCCTGAACTGCTGTTGCATCTTCTATTGGAGTGGGGGTACTATCCACAACCGATGGAACAGGATCCGGTTCAGCAGCGATGGTAGCACTAACTTCTGCTGCCACAGTTTCACTATCCCCTTCTGGATATTCATGGTTAAATGCATCAAAATCGAAGTCGGGCATTAATTCGGTTTTCACAAAATCAACTGCCTCCTGCATGGCTTTTACAAACTTATTAAAATCTTCCTTGTACAGGAAAATCTTATGGCGGTCGTATCCATTATCATCAAAACGCTTTCTGCTTTCGGTGATGGTTAAAAAATAGTCATTCCCTTTGGTTGCCCGCACATCAAAAAAATAGGTTCTACGTTTTCCGGCACGAATTCGTTTACTGTAAACGCTATCCATTTTTTTGTCATTATTCTCGTAAGTCACTTCGTTTGGTTTTGTTGTTAGTACAAATTATTGATTAACAAATATAGTATTGTTTCCCAATCAACAAAATTTTTGAAACACAATCTGGCAGCGGGCAGTGAGGGATTTCGGTTTTAGGCCCTAGGATTGGCTGCAGTATCCATCTGTTGGCGGTATAGTTCGGCATAATAACCGGCTTGGCTAATTAACTGGTTATGTGTTCCTCTTTGGGTAATTTTTCCATCCTCCATCACCAAAATTTGGGTAAATGCCAGGGAGGTGATAATCCGGTGGGTAATAAAAAATATGGTTCTGTGCTGCATCCACTCGTTCAAATTATGGATAATACTGGCTTCCGTTGCGGTATCTACGGCACTGAGGCAATCGTCGAGAATCAGGCATTCCGGGTTAGAAATAAGCGCCCGGGCTATAGAAACCCGCTGTTTTTGTCCTCCGCTAAGGGTAACCCCACGCTCTCCTACCAGTGTTTGATAGCCAAGGGGTAATGCGAGAATATCCGCTTCTACCCCTGCCAGGCGGGCGGCTTGCTCAATTTGTGCCTGTGTGGGTTGTTGTTTGCATCCAAAGCTGATATTAGCAGCAATAGTATCACTAAACAAAATCACATCTTGCTGAACATAACCAATTGAACCTCGTAAACCGTTTATTAATAGTTGCTGTATGGGGATTCCGTTCCAGCAAATTTCACCCCGATCTACGTTATACATGCGCATCATCAATTGGGCCAGAGTAGATTTTCCACAACCTGTTTTTCCGATAATCAGTACTTTTTCTCCCGGCTGAATGGTAAAAGAAATTCCCTTAACTGCTCGAATGCCGGTATGCGGATAGGTAAAATGAACATCTTTCCATTCCCAGATTCCCTGCCGAGGTGAAGTAACCGGATGAATGGGCGATTGGATATCGGGAGTAGTTTGTAAAAATTCATTGATTCGTTTTTGAGAAGCTGCTGCCCGTTGAATCATACTGGCCGTCCACCCAATAGCACTTACAGGAAAACTGAGTAAGTTGATGTAAATCACAAATTCTACCAATTTACCCACAGCGCCCGGATCTTCCAAAGCTTGGTAGCTTCCCATCAGGATGGTGATGAGGGTGCTGATTCCAATCAGTAAAGCCATGCTGGGAAAATAGATTGCTTCCACTTTTGATAATCCAATGGCCGCCTCTTTGTATTGTTCACTATTGTTCTGAAAGAAACGAAACATATTTTGCTCCTGCGCAAAGGATTTAATTACCCGTATGCCGGAATAAGATTCCTGTGCATTGGTAGTTAAATCAGACAATAATCCCTGTATTTGTTCACTTCGGTTATTAATTACACTATTTACACGATAAATGGTAAATGCCAGAATAGGCAAGGGAGCTAAAACGAGTAACGACAAATAAACATCTCGCTGCAGCATATTGTATACACAAAAACCAATCAGGGTTATCAGATTAATCAGGTACATCAGGGCCGGGCCAGTATACATTCGAACCCTACTCACATCTTCGGTTATTCGGTTCATTAAATCGCCGGTAGCATGGGTTTTAAAAAATTGGGTATCTAATAACTGATAGTGATTAAAAATGGCATTCTTCTGATCAAATTCAATGAGGCGGCTCATGACTATGATGGTTTGCCGCATAAAAAACATCAGTACTCCTCGCAAAATAGCGGATAATAAGATCAGTAAACAGCAAATCGCAACTATGTTACTAAAGGCTAATGAGCCGTTGAATAAAGGCTGCAATACCCGCTGTACCCAATCGCTGGAGGCAGTGGGGGTGGGTATGGTGGTATGGGTTACCTGCTGCTGAACCTTACTTACCAATAATCCGGTGATACGGGGTGCAAGTACTGCAAAAAAATTACTCGCTACCACAAATAGGATTCCGATAAAAAATCTTTTCCGGTATTTCCAGAAATAGGCATTCAGAACGCTCAGGTGCTTCAAAAGAAAGATTTTGCACAAAGGTAACTAACCCTTTGACGTATTTACCACCAACCGATAAAAACTTACTAGTAGCCGAAAAAAAGGATTGCTATTTTTTGGCGGGCCAGGTATTGTTGCTTTCGTTCATATCGGGTAACACTTTATCCGGATCGTAGGTAACAGATTCAATTTCTTCGGTAGATGCATAGGGGAAAGTCCAGCTGGTATTCCGCATCCAAATATCTACCGGCAATTTGATCCGGTCGGTTGTGCCACTTTTCAGTTTCACTTCCAGTACTACAGGCATTACCAGTTTTTCTAAATTGTCGATGGTTATTAAACAACCTTTCGTAAAATCTGCATTGTCTCTATACCTTACATCTCTCACCGATACATCATGTTTCCAATTAAATGCAAACCAGCCACGCCAGAACCACTGCAAACTTTCACCCGAAGCATTTTCCATGGTGCGGAAAAAATCGTCGGGGGTGGGGTGTTTAAATGCCCAGTTACGGATATAGGTTTTAAAAGCATAATCAAATCGCTCGGGCCCCAGAATCTGATTCCGTAAAAGATCTAATCCCGAACCGGGTTTGCTATAAAGCAGGGTACCATTGTTTCTTTCTTTCAGGTTATCGGGCCCATTACTTAAAATAGGTTCTACAGTGGGTGCCATATAAAATTTGGCCAATTGATGCATATTGGGAGTACGTTGTGCATATTCGCCGTTGTTAAATGCATTGGTAGAGAGTCCATTGATAAAGGTATTAAAGCCTTCATCCATCCAACCATACAAACGCTCATTGGATCCTACAATCATGGGGAACCAGGTATGCCCGAATTCATGATCATGCACACCCCATAAACCAGCCGTTTTAGCCCTGTATCCGCAGAAAACAATACCCGGATACTCCATTCCACCTGGGTTTCCGGCAACTGCTGTTGCAGCGGGATAGGGGTATTCGAACCATTTTTGGGAATAAAATTCAATAGATTCTTTTACATATTCGGTAGATCTTCCCCAAGCATTATTTCCATCACTTTCTATTGGATAGGCAGAGATTGCCAATGATTTTTTTCCACTGGGCAATACCATTTTAGCTGCATCAATAATAAAAGCAGCAGAAGCAGCCCAAGCAACATCGCGAGAGTTAGCAATTTTAAAATGCCAGGTTAATTCGGGTTTATTTTTAATGAAAGCTGGATTGTTAAGCTCATTTGCTCCGCGGATAATTACTGTTTTTTCACTTTGAGCAGCCTGGTTCCAGCGCTTAACTAAGTCGGGGGTATACACTTCTGTGGGGTTCAGTAATTCGCCTGAGCATACCACAAAAAGTTGGGAAGGCGCGGTAATTTTTACGTCAAAATCGCCATATTCTAAGTAAAATTCTCCGGGGCCGGTATACGGAATAGTATTCCATCCCTGCACATCATCATACACACACATCCGGGGATACCATTGTGCCACGGTAAAAATTTTACCGTTTTTGGTTTCTTGAATCCCCATGCGGTCCGATCCGTAAGTGGGAGAAATAAAACTAAACTCAATGCGTATTTTAATGCTGCTGCCTCCCCCACTTAACTCTTTGGGCAGTTGGATTTGCATGCGAGTATCTTCGATTATAAAGGGAACATCCGTGCTGGTATTTTTCTCGCCCACAAGTTTAACCGACACTATTTTATATCCAGCATCAAAATCCTGTCCCCGTCCCCCATTTCTACTACCCACATAAGGAGTAATGGCCGAACCCCTAGAATCTTTCCGAAACAAGTTCTGGTCTAGTTGCAACCAGAGGTAGGGTAATTTTTGGGGACTATTATTTGTATAGGTGATTATTTCAGTTCCGGTAATCAGATTGAGTTGGTCGTTAAGTCTGGCTTCAATCGTATAATCTGCCCGATTTTGCCAATAGCGGGGTCCGGGTTCACCCGAGGCGGCGCGGTAATCATTACCATTTTTCGAATAGAAAAAGGGAGCAAAGGATTCGGTATAACTGTAATTACCAGTTGTTGGCTGAACGGTTTGTGCTTGTGTGGGTGCTTTTAACAGGAGCAAACCAATAATGGCAGATAGAATGAATGTAATACGCATATGAATTATTAATAATGATTATACAAAATTAAGAAGAAAACTGCTTCCCCATCTTACTAAATAGCCTTTACTATAAGCAGTAAGATAAATAAATATGTAATTAATAATTAAATTAAATTTTTTAAATGTATTTTTAAATTAGCATATAATTTTTCATTCATCTATAATCCATGAAAAAGCGTAATTCGTTTTTGCACAAAACCTTATCATTTTCAGTTATCTATTTACTCCCATTTTTTTTACTAGCCAATAATATTCTTGTCTCTGGAGTATCATTAATTGGTAGAAATACTACTGCAGACTATGTGCAGGTGAAATTTAATCTTACTTGGAACAATTCTTTTCGCACCAGTTCTGGACCAGCCAACTGGGATGCTGCCTGGGTATTTGTTAAGTATAAAATTGGTGCAAACGGGGTTTGGAAACATGCCACATTAAGTACAAGTGGTGGGCACAATATTCCCACCGGTGGCACCAGCACACAACCCTCAGACGGGAAGGGCATATTTATTTATCAAAGTACAAATAATAGCGGAACCTTTTTGCTAAATAATATAGAATTAAGGTGGAATTATGGAACAGATGGAGTACCGGATGAATCGAAAATTTATGTGAAAGTGTTCGCTATTGAAATGGTGCATGTGCCCCAGGGTAATTTTCAAGTGGGCAGTGGTGGACAAAATACCGGCGAATTCCGGCAAGCCAATGATGTTTTAACCTCTGGTACTGCTACCACTTTCACCATTACCAGTGCCACCCCTACCCTGCAGGGTAATAATGCGTCATCATCCCCCACCAATATTTCTACCAGGGCGGGTGCCGGAAATGACCAACTAACAGGTACAACCACTGTAGCATTAAATGCAGATTTCCCTACCGGATATAATGCATTCTATTGCATGAAATATGAAATCAGTCAGGGGCAATACCGTGACTTTTTAAATACACTTACCTACGATCAACAGGCAAGCAGAACAGCGAATGCCCCAATCAGTTCAGTTGGAACAGGAGCATTAACAACTTCAGGTAGTTCGAGAAATGGAATCGAAATAAGAATTCAGGGAACCAGCACCGGAAATACCCTTCCTGCAGTGTATGGATGTGATTTATCTGGGAATGATGTGTGGGATGATGCTTCAGATGGAGAATGGATTGCCTGTAATTTTTTAACCTGGAATGATATTGCTGCTTATTTAGACTGGGCAGCCCTTAGACCAATGACTGAATTGGAATATGAAAAAGCTTGCCGGGGAAATATCACGCCGGTCGCTAATGAATGTGCTTGGGGCACTTCTTCTTTTACAGCAGTAACCAGTTTACAAAATTCAAATCAAACAACGGAAACCCCCACTAATAGTAGTGCCAATGTAGCTGGTTTCGGGAATCCAGTTAGGGTAGGTATGTTTGCCAATGGATCCAGTTCACGAATAAGTTCCGGTAGTTCTTACTATGGGATAATGGATTTAAGTGGCAATATTTGGGAACAGGTAATTAGTATTGCTAATTCACACAATAGGGCTTTTACGGGGGTTGTTGGAAATGGAACCTTAGCAAGTAATGGAAATGCAGATGCAACCAACTGGCCAACAAATGCCACACTCATTGGTGTGCGAGGGGGGGCCTTTAATGGTACCAGCGCAAATTTATATGTGTCGGACAGAAGTAATATAACAGTTGGGGCTTCCTCCCGAAACCTCAACTTTGGGGGCAGAGGAGTGAGATAAAATAAATAGCCGACCAAAAATATTCATTGGCAAGGTAAAAATTGTGTTATAAAATTTCATCTAAAATCACCTTCAATCAAATAAAAATAATAACATATAAATTCTATTTAACCATTGTTAATCAATCTATTATAATAACATTTCATATAAACATCCGATACTGAATTCAAGTAACTTTATCAGTTGAAATGGCGAAGTATCCGGCAGTGAATATTGCTCCGGTTGCCAAATTGCAGGGTTTAAACTGATAATACTATGAAAAAGTTTCTTGTAAGCTTGCTTCTATCCGCAGGCATTGTAACTTCCGCATTAGCCAATAATATTGCGGTAACCAATGTTAGTTTATTTAACAGAAATACGAGCTCGGATTATGTTTCTGTAAAATTTGATCTTACCTGGGAAAATTCATTTCGCACCAGTTCGGGAGCCGCTAACTGGGACGCCGCCTGGGTATTTGTAAAATACAAAATTGGTGAAACAGGTGAATGGAAACATGCATCCCTAAGCACAACCGGTGCTCATCACTCCATCCCTTCCGGCGGAACCAGTTCTCAAACAGATGCTACCGGCATTTTTCTGTATCAAAACGCGAATGGAAATGGAACATTTACCCTAAATGGCGTTGAATTGAGATGGAACTATGGAACAGATGGAGTTTCAGACGAATCGAAAATATTTGTAAAGGTATTTGCCATAGAAATGGTACACATTCCGGAGGGAAGTTTTCAGGTGGGAAGTGGTGGCCAGGGTGGAGGAGAATTCAGGCAAGCCGATGATGTAAGTTCTTCCGGTACAGCAACTACCTTTACCATAACCGCCTCCGCGCCCACGTTTCAAGGGAATAGTGCCAGCTCGTCTGCAACTAATTTATCTTCACATGATGGTATAGAAAACGACCTCGGTACTACAAACAATACCGCTAGCTTTGCTGGTGGTTATCCCACAGGTTATGGTGCATTTTATTGCATGAAATATGAGATAACACAAGCACAGTATCGAGATTTTTTAAATACACTTACCTACGCACAACAAGTAAACAGAACTGCCAATGCACCCAATAGTTCAATTGGAACTGGTGCACTAACAACCGCAGGTAATTCGCGAAACAGTATTGAGATTTCCACTTCCGGAACATCCGGTTCCTTTCCGGCTATTTATGGATGCGACTTGAATAATAATAATACCTATAATGAATCAGGCGATGGAGAATGGATTGCCTGCAATTATTTATCCTGGGAAGATGTAGCTGCTTATTTAGATTGGGCTGGACTTAGACCCATTACTGAGCTAGAATATGAAAAAGTGTGTAGAGGCACCGAAGCGCCTGTTGTAGAAGAGTTTAGCTGGGGAGGAACAAGTATAACAGGCCTAACCGCTGTAAATAATGATGGTCAACTAAATGAAACCTCCAATACTACCAACGCAAATGCCCTCTTTAATAACCTATTCAACTCCGGACCTGCCAGAGCAGGCATTTTTGCCACCGGAAGCAGCAATCGAACCGATGCCGGAAGTAGTTTTTATGGAGTAATGGAAATGAGTGGTAATCTTTGGGAGCAAATCATTGCGGTAGGTAATAGCACAGGAAGAAGTTTTACCGGTATTGTGGGTAATGGTATTTTAGACAGCAATGGATTGGCCAATACAGCTGACTGGCCTAATTATACTGGTACGGGATTGCGAGGCGGCAGTTGGGAAAGTTTGGAGGCACGACTCAGAACCTCCGATAGAAATAGTGCAACCCAGGGTAGTGCAACCCGAACCAATAACACAGGGGGTCGTGGAGGTAGATAACGGTAGATTGTATACGAAGCTTCGCGTACCTTAGCCTGTAATTGTATACCTACCAATATAACTAAAGACAAAATTCTATCCAGCATTACAGCGTTGGCTGTGCAGCATGCAGCTGAAGAGGATAGTGAACTGGCTTATTATTACGAACTGGAGGCATACCAATTAATTGCGCAATGGTTGTTGCAAGAAGAAATTGATACCGGAAACTTTGTATTAAGCGAACTATTAGATGAATCTTCAGATTTGTATGATAATCGTTTCGATTATCTGAGCGATTTACAATTAGCAGCTATCAGCGAGCAACCTCCCTTTCCCATTGCCCCTGCAATGAAGGAAATATTTCTGTTTCATCAACAGGCATTTTGGCCGGAAACTGAGTAAATAAGCTGTATATATTACTCCCCCACTTTCAGTAATAAATTAACTATTTATTAAAAAAAAATATTAAATGATATTGTTTATTATATTATATTTTTGTAATCTATAAGCAATTCTAATATTCATTTTATGCTAAGAACATTTCTACCCATACTGTTGGTCATAATATATCTTTCCCAGGTTTCACCCATCTATGCACAGAAAAATAGGCAGGATGCACTAGAGGATTACCTGGCGGCGCGGCAACCTGAGAATGCATACGTTCAAAGCAACCAGTTCTACTACAGCGTAGGTGAAAGAATTTTCTATAAGGTATACCTAGTTGCCAATGATAGTTTAAGCAACTATACAAGAAATGTATACGCTGAGTGGTATAGCCAAGACGGAAAATATTTGCAGCGACAGGTTTTGCCTACGCTGATGGGATTAGCTGCCGGCGATTTTCAGATTCCCGAAAAATACATTGGGCAACGAATTTATCTGAAGCTTTTTACGGCATACATGCAGCAATCCACATCGATTCCATTTCTGGTAACTTCATTTGTGGTGAATCAACCCAGCCAAACGCTGATGGTACCAGATACGAGTGCCGAAGGTTTAAACGTTATGGTTAATCCCGAAGGAGGGGTATGGGTAAAGGGCTTACCGTCTGTACTTACTATCCGAACCCTGAATGGCAATAATATCCCATTAAGTATGAACTGTCGCATTATCGATGGAAATGGAGAGTTGCTGAACCTAACTTCAACTGCCCCCAATGGATATGCCCAAGTAGAAGTTACGCCCGAAAATATGGGACCCTATTACATACAGGTGCAATTGCCCAATAACACTTGGGCGCAACAACCACTTCCAGCAATTCAGGAGCGAGGTATAGTACTTCGTTTTAATCCGCAAGATTTTTCATTTATCTTGCAAAGAACGCCTGATGTGCCTGCCAGTCAGCAAGAGGTTACCCTCTTGTTGTTTCACCAAAATAATCGCTTACTTGAAACTAAATTCTCGCTAGAAGAAAAAACACGGTTAAAAGGAAGATTCTCTATCGATACTATGCCCACAGGCTTTCATCGATTGGTTTGGTTAGACAACCAACAACAGATTCTTGGACAAAGAATTATTTATCTACATCGTTCGGAGGCAGAAAGAATATTACTGAATACCGATACGCTATCATTCGATAAGAAAGGCAAAAATGTATTCACACTGCAGCTCCTTGATACCATATTTAGCAGCCTGTCTGTTGCCATTACAGACGCCGACTATAATGAAGCCAATCCGGATAAAAGTATATATCAGCTCATGGGTAGTGATATTTTTTTAAATCAGCCTTCCCAAGCCAATCAAGCCATGCGTTGGCTGGCCGACAATCAGATCCGACTATTTGATCAATGGTTACAGGCGCAGCGCATCTGGTATCCGGCAATGAAAGACCTATTTGCAGATACAATTGTATCAACATTTCCAAGGGCTGAAACCGGTTATATCCATATCACGGGGAAAGTAGACAACCTATCTGAAAAGAAAACCAAGAAGGCAGGGAACATGAACTTAATTATCAGCACAGGCGATAATGAAAAGGAAATGATGCAAACAGAGTTGGGTGCGGATGGCTCTTTCTATTTGAATGACTTATTTTATTACGACAGCGCGAATATTTTTCTGCAACCCAATGGGATAACCATACCAGACGCTAGTAAAATAACGCTCCAAACCAACCTGATAGCGGGGGAACCTTCCCGAACATTGTCTGTTCTTAAATTAGCGTTGAAGCCATCCGTAGATTCGCTTTCACAGTTGCAGCAAAAATATGCTGCCG
>JBIINW010000092.1:0-10689 GCA_044337245.1 Sediminibacterium sp.
GATATACCTCCATTCTGACTTTTCCAAATACCCCCACCGGCAGTACCCACATATAAGTTCACCTGCTTTTCGGAAATGATACCTTCAATGGCGGTAATACGACCACTCATGGTAGAGGGGCCCAGTGCACGCGCACTCATCACCTGAAAAAAAGAAGAATTAATTGAAGTTTGAGCGGTAGCGATACCCACAAACAAACAGAAGCTGAAAGAAAGAAATCCAAATTTTTTCATAACAATAGCTTTACAAAATAGTGGATATAAAACCGGCTACTGATTAGTAGCCGGGGTAAGTAAATAACAATACGTGATTAGTTACCTTTAAAAATAGATTCGTCAATTACCGGATTAACCGTAATTTTTTTAGATACCATCATCATTGGACCAACTTCTTGTTTAAAAGCCATTTTAATTCCGTTTTCCAGGGTTTGATAATCTAGGTATTTCATTTCAGCTTTTACCTCCTGTCCACTTACATTCACCGTATTTTCCACTTTATAAGGCAAATAAGTTTTGGTATCGATAAAATAAACTCTATCGTTCCCTACCTTGGTGGTTAATTTCACTTTATAGTACTCATTTCCATCCGCTTCATCCTTGCCCAGCATTTCTACTTTATGACCTTTTTGGGCATAATCAATCAATTGATCTTGTAAATCAAGAGCATCCACTTTCGTTTTTAAATCCTCCTGAGACAAGGGTTGAAGGGCAGACTGACCTTGAAAGCCATTCATAGACCAGCCAGCTTGGGGCGTAACAATCTCAACAATTTTCATTCCCTGAAATTCAGCATCCATTCGGTTGGCCTTATCGTGAATAGCCTGCATAGTATACGGAATAGAAATACCCTGTACCTCAATTTGCCCTTCAATTTTTAAGCTTTTAAGCGAAAGCCACTTAGCTTTTCCTCCTATGGCATCGATGTACTTGTCAATTACCTCATCAGCCGTTTGGGCAGATACGGAAGCAAGGGTGGTAAGCAGCAGGGCTGCCGAAATAAATAGTTTTTTCATGATGTTTATTTTACTATTCGTTTGTAGAATAGGGTGAATATTTATTACAAATTTTAGAAAAGAAATGTGTAAAAAACTAAAAATAGTACCAACGGCAGGTTATCCGTATGAGCGGAAATTGGCGGTTACATCAAAAAAGGGATATTTTGTAGAAGCGATATCCGGATTCCAGCATCATAGTTGAACAAACCCATTTTTGATTGCGTACATTACCATGCCAACGCGACTAGAAACATTGAGTTTTTTAAACAGCTCGGCCCGGTATCCATCAATTGTTTTTTCGCTTTTAAACATTTCGTTGGCAATTTCCTGATATGTTTTTTCACTGCAGGATAGCCGCAGGAAGGTCAATTCGTTATCTGAAAGTTTTTGTAGAGCCGAAATTGCATCGTTGTCTTCCACAATTCTACCGATGGAATGAATCACTTTTCTGGAAACCAGTTCATTATAAAAGAATCCAATAGATAGCAGTTCAGAAAATGCGAGTTTGAGTTCAGAAAGGTCGGCATCTTTTACTATATAGCCTTTTGCACCGCTTCGAATCATTTTAATAATGGCAGTTTCGGCATCCATGGTACTCAGTGCCAATACTTTAATGGCTGGGTAATGACTTTTCAGCCATTCGCAGGTAGCATAGCCATCCATTTCTGGCATGGAAATGTCCATCAGCACAATTTCGGGTAACTGCTCTGGATTCAGTCGCTGAATAAAGTCCTTCCCATTAGAAGCCTCTAAAATCACATCAAAATTGGGGAATACATTTATAAGAGAAATCAGTCCCTTCCGAAAAAGGGTGTGATCATCCACTACTGCAATGTTATGTTTATCAAGCATAAGGAATCTGAATTAATATCTGTGTTTCGCCATTCTCTGTTACCGTAAATGTACCCTTAATAATAGATAATCTCCGTAAAACCAGGGATTGTTCTTGATGGTATTGTTGTTCTTGTTGCTGGTTGATATCGTTATCGCTTCTGTTGTGTATTATTTTGATATGCCAGTTGTGAGGATAAAATCCCATGATAATGGCTATTTTATTAGAGCCAGCTTCCATTTGAGTAATTCGGTTAAGAAAATATTGGATAGCTCTAAAAATCACCAGATGCTGGGTTTCAGTTACGGGAAGGGGATTCCCTTCTACTGCCACTTGTACCTGCCATAGATTCGTTTCCTCTAATCTGTGGGCTTCATGTTGAATAGAAGATAAAAGGCCTAATGAAATCAATTTCTTATTAGAAAGGCTTTTAGCTATTTCCCGCAAATCAATCAACGCATTGCTGATATTCTCTTTTGCATCTGTGAGCAATTTAACATCCTGGATATGCTCCTCTGAAAGTAAATTCAACTGAACCTTAGCCAAACTAAGAATTTGCCCTACGTTATCGTGAATTTCGTGGCTAATAGCAGAAAAAGTCAGATCCTGTATCTCTAATTGTACCCTAAGCATGTCTTTGGCAATCTTTAACCTTTTTCGAGATTTTAGTGATAAGTAAAGTAGGTAAACAATGAATATTATGGTTAATGCCAATAAAAACAACACCAGGGTAAACCAAGATTGCAGCACCCAGTAAAGTACAGGATATAAAATAGAAAATGCAAAAAGGAAAATCACAAACAGTTGAATTTGAATGAGTAATACCAATGTATCCCTACTGATATGGTGCTTCACTGCTAAAAACTAACACTGGATAGCACAAATTCAACACTTTTTGAGGAACAAAAAAACAGGGAAAACCCTAATTTTTAAAACATAATTCAAAATAAAAAATATAAAGCATTGATTTACAGATACTTAAGAATTAATGAATAAATAATTCAATTTATGCACACAAAAATAATATTACACCAGGCTGCGCTTTAGATTTCGTCTTTCTCTAGTTTAATAGTATGTGTATCTACATCTATTGATTGCTGTATCTACATATAAAATTGCTCAATCAATTAAAAACATACCATTAATCAAGCGTTCGAGTTAACAAGCGTTAGTATTAAAAAATTGTTATGGCTAATAGAAGTTCCTTCCTATCTACCGGTAACCACTACTTAACTGCTCTTAGCACTAATAGGCTAGTTGAATCACATAAGGAGGCGGTATTTATACATATGCAAAACAATGATTTAGGTCCATTCAACCCATTCCAATCACATGATGCGAACGATAGAGCTAGCAACCTATTCAATGATCAAAGGATTTCTCATTATTGTTTTTCGGTGAGTTTCCCTACACCAATTTGGGGGTTTTCCCTATTGTACACCCCTATTGATGCCGATAGCTTTGGGGTACCAAGAAAATATTTTCAACAAGTAACCCGGTAAAAGATTATGAAAACAGCTTTGTATCTATCAACTGAAACTGGTATCAGTGCTTCCCCTATTGGTTTATTGAATAAGATTCAGGAGCGTATTTTGTCGGCTAACAAAAGCCGAAAAGCAATGCTGGGTAGGTATGCTAAAAAAGAAAGTATTGGTCGCATATCTGTTCCGGTAAATCCTACTGCCCCCAAACAGTTTTATAAACCTTCCCGAATGAGCAGTCAGCAGATTGCCTTTATTAACAATGCAGCAACCGGAACTATCTTATACAATACCACTGAGCAAACTTATCAACGCTTCAATGGTGTTATTTGGCAAACAATTAGTCATTATCCGGGCGAGCGTTTTCAGGGAGGTATCGTTTTTCAAATTGACGAAACCGGAACACATGGTTTATTAACCAACATTTCTCATCAGATTACTATTGTTCAGTGGAATGATACAATCAACCGCATTCCCGTTTCAAAACAGCCAGATCAAGCCAACCTTCCTATTCATCAATATCCTTTATCCATCTTACAAGGAAAAAATATATCCTATGCTGAAAGAATGGCTACACATTATTGTGTTAGCATGCATGGAGAAATGATTCGAGGATGGAGAATTCCTACCCTTGATGAATTATTAGCTATGCTACAAGATTGCATCCTCGGCGCATCCTTTAAAGCTGGTGGGGCCTGGGGATTTAAAGATCGAAACGCAATCTATTGGCTGCACATACAATATACCCATCCAATTCAAGATGTTACTCCAGAACATTATTATATCAGATTGGTAAGAGAATTCTAAAAAATCTTAAAGAAAAAAATCGCTTACTGAACTTACCGATATGAAAAAATCGGAGACAGAATAAAAAAACACTTCAAACAACATGAAAAATAATTGCTTCCCTACCCCCACTGAAATCCTAAAAACCAATACCAGCAAGGTTTTTAATAGAAACTTCACAAACAATCACTACAACCGTAAGTATATCACTACAAACAAATACAGGGTTTTCCCCTCCCAATTTTAGGTGTTTTACCCGTTGTTTACCCTATATCATGGAGGTAATTTTACATCATCAATAAAAGAAATAGAGTCAAGCAGACTTAACAATAATAACATGAAAAACCAAACCAACCGAATCAGTAAAAGCCCTCTACAGAGCCAAATCCACCTCTTGTGTGGGGCTTTTACTACTCGTAAAAATGATGCGATTACTTTTTTATCAATAAATAATAACAACAAAAAGTGAAAATACCCTAAAGGGCAAAAGCACCAAGCAATGCAACCTTGCTTAATAAAAGAAAACAACAATACACAACAAACTTTCAATCCTATAAAAACCCCAACTATGTCAACCACGTATTTACCCAACCAATCAGCAGGCGGCAGATATGCATATGCAAATGCTCGCCCAACAGCCAACAATTATCAGCAAAAAACCATCCAGCCAGAACCTACCTCCTTTTTACAAAGGATTGATGAAGGGCATCTGATGGTGGGCATCTTCTGTTTTCTGGTACCTACCCTTTTTAGTTCAGTAGCATTTGGACTACACTATCTGCTAGTAGAAGACCTTATTACCTATGGTATATATATTGGTGGCGCTGCCATCGCCTCCAGAATTGCCATGAGCATCATTATAAAAGGCATAGCAGCAGACAAAAACAGAAGCGAATCGTTTTGGATGAGTTTTGCTGCGATTTTTCCAGCCCTATCTTTAATCTGCATGAGCCTAGTAGGCAAAAAACCATCGGCATACGTTCCAGCAGAAAAAATTGCAGAAAAAAGAACTGAAAAAAAATATTCCCCGGCCCTACCCACCCATGTTGCCCGCGAAATCTATATGCAACATCGTTCGAAAGCCATGTAATACCGAACATTTATATCCAATATTCTTTTTCAAAAAAGGTGCTCCGTTGAGCACCTTTTTGTTATTGTCACTTCTGAAATAGCAATGTTGGTAAACGAAAATTTATTAAATTGCCCACCTAAAAATTGTTCAATTATGAAAAAAGTTTTACTGCTAGCCATTACCAGCCTAGTGTTGAATCAAACCAATGCCCAAATTAGCCTCCCAAAAACTGCCGATGTAACCAAAGCGGCCACCTCTGCCGTGGGTAGTTTTATTGCACCCCCTAAATTGGGAGACATTACCGGTACTACCAATAGTGTGGTAGATAAACTTACCAGTCAACTCTCCCTTCCCGCTTCACAAAAAGGCGCTTTAACAGACGCAGTGGGTGGTTTTTTAAAGCAAAAGCAAGGCATTATGGGATTAGCTGGCAGCGACCCTACCGCCTACCTTAGTAAGTTTGCCCCAATGCAACAAGGCCTTTTCGGAAAAATGAAAGGAATTATGGGTGCCGGAAATTTCAGCAAATTTTTGAATTTGAAGCCCGGCGGAAGCGGAGCGGGCAATGTGTTGAGTAACCTGTTTTTCTAAACTACTTTTTCTTAATACGACTTAAAAAAGGTTGACTGAATTAGTCAGCCTTTTTTGTTTCCAGTACTCGCACCTTTAGTGATGTGTATACTGTTTGAATTTTTATTTAACAATAAATTGATATAGCTATCGGGTTTACTTATTAAAAGCTTCGTACATTGTTAGGTATGAATGGAAATTTTCATACCTATTTCCGACAAACTACCTTATCCCTTTTTAATTCCTGGATGGAAACGGCCCAGGTGGGGTCTGTATCCAACTTACATGATCTGCGGGTACAGATGAAAAGAATGAAAGCAATTTTCGCTTTTCTCCAATCGGTTTATGGAAAAGGTTCGCTGGGTAAACTACCCCAGATTACCAGAGAACTCTTTCAACAAGCAGGAGAATGGAGAGAAATGCAGCTGATTAATCAATGGCTACAAAAAATTAATGTACAACTGGATGCAACAATCGGTTGCACAGAGGCAGATATTCTACAACAAGCAAATCAAACACAAGCTTATCTGCAAAAGCATTTCAACGCCTATACTAAACAAATGAAAAAGGCCGAAGGGTTGGCCAATAAAACCCATTCCATTTTAGCTGAGCAATATTTTATGCAATTATCTGCCTCCCTTAAAAAAGGGATAAAAAAAGCCAAGCAGAAAGACTGGCATGAAGTAAGGAAACTTTGTAAGAAATGGATATATGCTTCTAACTGGCTAGAGAAAGACCGGCTTCCCAATCAGAAAAAAATACATGCCATTACGAAACTAGAAAAATATATTGGCGACTGGCATGAATGCAGCACAATCATTATGCGGCTCGAAGAGGCAGAGCATATGGATAAGGCACCACTAGCAACCCGGCAAGGGCTCGCAATTGCTTTAGCGAGCATACAAAAAAAAGAAAAAGTAGCTGTAAAAAAAACCCAACAACAGTTTGTTACAGTAGCGGAACAATTTTAGCGATCCTCTGAGCCTGTTAAAAAATTTCTAAACCAATAACCCGAATCTTTGATGGTTCTTAACTGAGTGTCAAAGTCTACACGAACCAAACCAAAACGGGCGGTGAAACCATATGCCCATTCAAAATTATCGGTGAGCGTCCAAACAAAATACCCATCAATCGCTATCCCTTCATTTTTTGCCTGTAAAACGGCTTGCAGGTATTGCTGAAAATATTTAATACGCAGGGGGTCGGCCACTTTACCCGGAACCAAGCTTTCTTTTTCAGCACATCCCCCTTCGGTTATGATAATTTTTTTTACGCCCGGATAATCAGCCACTCTTCGCAACATCCGGTAACAACTTGCTGCATTAATTTCCCAACCCAATAAAGTATGCGGCACCTTTCGGCTTTTCGCACTCACTTCCGAAGTGCCGATATAAGGTATCAATGGATTGTGCCGAACCGTTACCGGAAAATAGTTTTGGAATCCGATAAAGTCTAGGTCGCATTTCATAGCTTCCTGAAATCGCCAGCTTCTGTTAAACAAGTGAAATTTTTCTATCACAGGAAACCCATCCATCATCGGAAACCCCAAACCCAATGCAGGCTCGAGAAAGAATCTGTTTAATAATAAATCAGCTTTATCCGCTGCATACAAATCGGCAGGTTGGTTGCGATGCGCATGCGTTTCACTAAACGAGAAACTGCTGCCAATAATAGCATTTGAATCAATCTGGCGGATTATACGAGAAGCTTCAGCAGTGCAAAGGGCAGTATGGTGGGCAGCTAAATAAAATGACTGCACACTCATTTTACCAGGAGCATGAAAACCCGTCATATAACCTAAGGAAGTAAAAGCAAAGGGCTCGTTAATGATGATCCAATGTTGCACTTTAGGCGAAAATTCCTGCACACATAATTTTACATACCGTGTAAACCATTTTATAATGTGATGATTGGCCCATCCCCCTTCTTTCTGCAAAGCCTGTGGTAAATCCCAATGATATAAAGTTACTACGGGTGTTAGTCCCAGTAGAAGACATTCATCAATTACAGCATGGTAAAACTTTAGTCCGGCCTGATTTATTTTTCCGGTTCCTGCAGGTAAAATTCTACTCCAAGAAATAGAAAATCGAAAAGCAGAAAACCCCAGCGCCTTTGCCAGCAGAAGGTCGTCTTTATAGCGGTGATAAAAATCACTGGCTACCGTTGGTTTGGCACCACCCCGAATGGCCGCAACCCTACGGGAAAAAACATCCCATACCGATAGGCCTCTTCCATCCTCCAGAGCAGCTCCTTCATTCTGCGGTGCAGAAATGCCTGCGCCCCATAAAAAATCCAATCCAAAATCTTTGGCAGTAATCATACAATTCAATAAAAAGGGTAACGCAAAAAGGGAATGAATCGTATACACAACCGTTTTCTTTACAATTTGATAAAGTAAAGTTCATGGTAGGTTAACATCCCCATAAAATTAAGGTAACAATGCAGTTGCACCTTTGAAAAACCTCTGTTATGAGTAGAAGAAGTGTTGAAATGGTAGTTATCAGCGACGTGCATCTGGGCACATTTGGCTGCCACGCAACTGAACTGGTTCAATATCTACGCAGCATCCAGCCCGAAACCTTAGTACTTAATGGTGACATCGTAGATATCTGGCAATTTAATAAGCGCTATTTCCCACAATCCCACATGCAGGTAATTAAAGAAATTTTTAGCCTGCTAAGTTTGGGTACAAAAGTAGTATACATCACCGGAAATCATGACGAAATCATGCGCAGGTATAGCGATTTAACGATAGGCCAATTGCAACTTACCGACAAATTGGTATTAGATCTAAATGGCAAAAAAACCTGGATTTTTCATGGAGATGTATTCGATCGAACCACCAAAGGCTCCGCAAAAATAATTGCGAAACTGGGCGGATATGGCTATGACCTTTTGATTTTAATTAATCGATTTATTAATCATTTACTCCACCTTATAGGAAGGGAGAAAATGAGTTTAAGTAAACAGGTAAAAAACGGAGTAAAAAAAGCGGTATCCTGGATTGGCAATTTTGAGCAAACAGCTGCTGAATTAGCGATTGAAAACGGATATGAGTATGTGATTTGTGGACATATCCATCAACCCCAGCACCGAATTATTAAAACAGAGAAAGGTTCGGTGATTTATTTGAATAGTGGCGACTGGATAGAAAACCTTACTGCATTGGAATACGACCGTTGCACATGGACTATCTATCAGCATGATGAACAAAACGAAAAAGCCAGCAAGCAGATAAAACCTTTAGTGCCTTTGCGTAAACCATTATCCATCGAAGATTTGCTGGCAGAACAATTGATTTTGAATGCATCTTCCTTAAAATAATTTATATGAAAATTTTATACGCTGTACAGGCCACCGGAAATGGACATATCGCAAGGGCGAAAGAAATACTTCCTTATCTAAAAAAATACGGCGAAGTGGATGTTTTTTTAAGTGGAAGCAACTGCCACCTTCCGGTAGACTTGCCCATCCGTTTTCGCAGTAAGGGATTGAGCTTGTTTTATGCTCCTATGGGGAAACTAGATTATTGGAAAATTGCCAAAGAACTTCAAATAGGTAAAGCCATCCAAGAAGCCAGGAGTTTACCGGTAAACAGCTACGACTTGGTAATTAATGATTTTGAGAGCATCACTTCCTTAGCTTGTAAAATCAGAGGAAAAGCGAGTATTGGTTTTGGACATCAGGCAAGTTTTCAGAGTGCACTAACTCCCCGTCCCGAAAAAAAAGACAGGTTTGGTGAATTGATTTTACGGTACTATGGATGGGCAGAGCAATATGTGGGTCTGCACTTCGATTCTTATGATACTGATATCTATAATCCCATCATCAAGGAACAGGTATTACAAGCAAACCCAGTTGATAAAGGATATATAACCGTATACTTGCCACATTATGGGTTGCCCGAAATACAAAAGGAACTTAAAAAAATGGATGGTATTCGTTTCGAAATCTTTTCACCCCATGTAAAAACTCCCTTTACAGAAGGTAATTGTTTTTACTATCCGGTAAACAATGCAGCATTTACTACCAGCATGATTGAAAGCACAGGCGTTATTACCGGAGCAGGTTTTGAAACACCTGCAGAAACGCTTTACTTGGGAAAAAAGTTACTGGCGCTTCCTATTAGAGGACAGTATGAACAACTTTGCAATGCAGCAGCATTAACAAAAAGAAATATACCTGTGTTACATAAAATGGATCATACTTTTCACGAGCATGTATCCAACTGGCTAGCTGCGCCTAATCCGCATCCCCTTACCCTTACTCATTCAACCGACCAGTTGATTCGGTTGGTGATTGAAAAGGGAATATCGCAGGCTTGCGAAATATTCAATCCCTCGATGTCTGCTTTCGCTACTGAGTTTTAAATTTTAATGGACCGAAATGTAAAGATTGCTCCCTCGCAGTCTATTGCTTGCATTTTGATGGAGAAACCCTAACTTTCTTCTTTCTAAAACTGCCCTATGAAGCAACTCTTATTTTTATGCATGGTTGTGATTACTGCTATCCGGCCAATATCCGCGCAAACCCTTCAGGAACTGAATGCCAAAAGAATTGGATTACCCAACGGATGGAATCTTACTCCCGTGGGAAGCAGCCTGCCATTGGGTGATTTACCTCTCAATTTGGCAGTTGCCCACTCGAAAAAATATATGGCAGTTACAAATAATGGACAAAGCACCCAAACCCTGCAATTAATTGACATAAAAAATAAAAAGGTATTACATAGCGTAGAAATTGCCAAAGCCTGGCTGGGATTGTGTTTCAGTAAAAATGACGACTACCTGTATGTTTCGGGAGGGAATGACAATCGGATTATTCGGTATGCAGTTAAAGAAAATAAACTGGTGTATGCTGATAGTATTGTAATTGGTAAGTCATGGCCCGAAAGAATATCTATTGCCGGTATAGACATCGACCATCGAACAAATATTTTATATGCTGTTACCAA
>JBIINW010000093.1:0-10595 GCA_044337245.1 Sediminibacterium sp.
GGTACTCCTCTAGAATCATTGGGTAAACAGGTTCGCCTGGGTTACGAAGCTGTATTGAACGCACCCCAAATTGGTGGATGGAAATGTATCATTAATCTTCCAGCATTCATCATTGTTGCCCTCATCACCTGTCTCGCATATATCGGCATACAAGAAAGCAAAAAGAGTACCAATGCCATGGTACTCTTTAAAATTGGGGTAATTATTTTTGTAATCATTGTAGGATTTTTTTATGTAGATACCCGCAACTGGGATCCCTTTCTACCCAATGGAATTACCGGGGTACTTTCCGGGGTGTCCTCTGTGTTCTTTGCCTATATTGGTTTTGATGCCATCTCTACCACTGCCGAAGAATGTAAAAATCCGCAACGCGATCTGCCAAGGGGAATGGTTTATTCCCTGCTTATCTGCACCGTTCTGTATGTGTTAATCGCCCTCGTGCTAACCGGCATGGTTTCGTACAAACAATTAAAAGTAGACGATCCCCTGGCTTTTGTTTTCGATCAGCTGAAACTCTATAAAATCAGCTACCTCGTATCCATTAGTGCAGTGGTTGCTACTACCAGTGTGCTGCTAGTATTCCAACTGGGTCAACCCCGCATTTGGATGAGCATGAGCCGCGATGGACTATTACCTAAAAAATTCGCCACCGTACACCCCAGATTTCAAACGCCTTCTTTTGCAACTATTATAACCGGATTACTGGTAGGTATTCCGGCATTGTTTGTGTCTAGCGGCACCATGACAGACCTAACCAGCATTGGAACTTTATTTGCTTTTGTGCTAGTTTGCTTTGGCGTGCTGGCATTACCCCGGTTGGCACCTACCGGAACACGCAGTATGTTTAAGTTACCCTATATCAATGGAAAATGGATCGTGCCGGCATTGGTGGGGGTGATACTATTTTTTTTACGAGAAAGAATTCAACTAGCAATCGTAAATCTGGGGAATGAAAATTATCCCGAGGTTCTATTCCTGATATTTATTGTATTGGCTATTGTTGCCGCAATTCTGAGTTTTCAAAATAACTACTCATTGATTCCCATTTTAGGGGGACTATGCTGCCTGTATTTGATGACTGAAATACCGGCTATCAGCTGGTGCTGGTTTTTTGCCTGGATGGCGCTCGGACTCACCATCTATTTCTTATACGGTCGTTCCCGCAGTAAGTTGGCATAAACTGCTGAAAGGGATAAGTGGTTGCATGGAATGGTTCCTGTAATTTTGTGGTATGAAGTATCAACCGGGAGATGAAATAATTGTATTGCTCAGCAATGAAGAGGGTAGGGTGGTGGAAATTATCAACGATCAATTGGTGATGATTGATGTGCGCGGAGTAAAGTTTCCGGCCTATATGGACCAGATTGATTTTCCTTACTTCAAACGCTTCACCGAAAAAAAACTGGTAAAGGAAAAAACACCTCCTAAAGTATATATCGATCAGCTTCCCAAAGAAAAGCCCGTTGCCAATCGGATTCAGGTAGCAGACGGATTTTGGCTGAGTGCGATACCCCGCTTTACACTCGACGATTTTAATGATGAAATTGTGGAGGAACTGAAAATTTATCTGGTTAATAAAACTGCCGACACTTTTGCTTTTCAGTATAAACAGCAGGCACAGGGCGAAGATCAGTTTGTATTCAGTAGCGAAATTGGCCCCTTTCAAGATTTTTACTTGCACAACATCGCTTTCGAAAAAGTGAATGATGGACTTAGCTTTTGGGTGGATTGTACCCTACAGCCCCCAAATAAAAAACGCGCCACCCACTTTGAATCTAACCTGAAATGGAAAGCGAAAGCGATATTCAAAAAGATGGAGGAACTGAAAGAACAAAATGCTCCGTCAGCCTCTTATCTGCTATTTTCCGAGTATCCTGTTCGCGAGGCAGATCCGCCCCCTATGGATATCTCTTCGCTTAGCCGAAAAGGATATAAAGTGTATGATGCAACCCGTATTCGAGAACATCTTCCCCCGGCTCGATCGGTAATTGATTTGCATGCCGAAAAGCTAACGGCTCACTGGCAATCTATGCAACCCGATGAAATTCTGCAATTACAACTGGATGAATTAGCCAAATGGTTAGACCTAGCCGTGGCGCATAACCTGCCCGCAATGGTAATAATTCATGGGGTAGGAAAAGGGGTGTTGCGCAATGAAATTCATGCCCTTTTGAAAACACGTAAAGAGGTAAAATCCTTTGTGCAACAATACGAGCCCGCTTACGGAGATGGAGCAACTCGAGTATTCTTCAATACCTGACTTTACCCATTCATTTGCAAAGTTGTACCTTTGCAAGGCTATACTCCCGAGCCATCGTTCCGCCTGGGCGGGAAGGAAAGTCCGGACAGCAAAGAGCAACCTACCGGTGAATAGCCGGCTTCCGCCTCTGGCGGAACGAGAAAGTGCCACAGAAAATAACTACCCTACTTAGGTGGGGAAAAGGTGAAAAAGTGAGGTAAGAGCTCACTGTATAATCGGGTAACCGGTTATAAGGGTAAACCTTGGGTGCTGTAATGCCATGTATAGGATCGCCTGAAGGCTGCTCGCCTGAGATCCAGGGTAGGCAGCAAGATTTCGGCAGCAATGCCGAAGCTAGATAAATGATGGTTTAGAAACAGAATCCGGCTTACGAGGAGCGTAGTTTTACCCCTGCACTACTGTTGTTATTAACAACCGGTGTGCAGGGGTTTTTAGTTGTATATTTGCAGCTATGACACAAGAGCAATGTAAAATTTTGAGGGATCGTGTACTTGTCCTGAGGAGGTTTCTTTGACGTTGAGAACCGCACTTATAAAATAGATACCGACCGCCAGCTTTCTCTTTCTCCCGGTTTTTGGAATGATAATGTTCGTGCCACAGCCATTATGAAAGAGATTAAGGTAAACGAATACTGGCTGAAACTCTACCGCCAGGTAGATACTGCTGTAGAAGATTTTGCCATACTATTTGATTTCTGGAAAGCAGGCGACGCAACAGAAGAAGAAGTAAAAATTGCTTTTGATGCAGCCGTTCAACTAGTAGAAGAGGCCGAATTTAAAAGTACCCTTAATAAACCTGAAGACGAACTCCCCGCCATTCTGCAAATCAATGCGGGTGCGGGTGGTACTGAAAGTCAAGACTGGGCCGAAATGCTTTTACGCATGTACCGCATGTATGGCGACAGGCAGGGCTGGCAGGTTACTGAACTCGATTATCAAGATGGGGAGGGCGCTGGTATTAAAACCGCTACCCTGCAATTTGATGGGGATTTTGCCTATGGCTTTTTAAAAGCAGAAAGTGGGGTACATCGGCTGGTTCGTATTTCACCCTTTGATAGCAACGCTCGCAGGCATACCTCTTTCGCATCTGTTTTTGTATATCCCTTGATTGATGATAGCATCGATATTCAGGTGAACCCCTCCGAATTGGAATGGGCATTTTTTCGCAGTGGGGGTAGTGGCGGACAAAACGTAAACAAAGTAGAAACGGCTGTGCGCCTCAAACATATACCCAGTGGGTTTATTGTAGAATGTCAGCAAGCCCGAACCCAAGGTGAAAATCGTGAGCTGGCTTTAAAGATGCTCAAGAGCCGCTTGTACGAAGAAGAACTGCGTAAACGGCAAGAAGCCCTCAATGCCACCAATGCCGGAAAGAAAAAAATTGAATGGGGTAGTCAAATACGCAGCTATGTGTTTCATCCCTATAAAATGATTAAAGATCATCGCACCGATTATGAAGTGGGAAATGTGGGGCCAATCATGGATGGTGAAATAGATGGATTCATCAAGGCCTACTTGATGATGGAAAAAGAAACGCAATAAATGTAAGGGTTACAGGTACTGGTACCAGCGCTTATTTACATCCCAGTTCTCCATTTCTTTGGCTACATCCGATAAAAAGGAAGCACCCATGCTGCCATCAATAATGCGATGGTCGTAACTGAGAGAAAGGTACATCATGTGCCGAACAGCAATGGTATCGCCTTCAGGCGTTTCAATAACAGCAGCGCGCTTTTTAATGGCACCAACTGCCAATATCGCAACTTGTGGCTGATTGATAATAGGTGTTCCCATTAAGCTTCCAAAAGTACCCACATTGGTAAATGTAAAAGTGCCACCGGTGGTATCATCTGGTTTTAACTGACTGTTTCGAGCCGCATCAGATAGTTGGTTCACCATTTTACTAAGGCCAACAATATTCAACTGATCAGCTCCTTTTATAACCGGAACAATTAAGTTGCCCGTTGGAAGTGCGGTAGCCATTCCGATATTGATATCTTTTCTGATAATGATTTGCTCCCCATTCACGGAACTGTTGATTAATGGGTACCGCTTCATTACATTTACGATACATTCAATAAACATGGGAGTAAACGTAATTCGGGTACCCTCTCTTTTTTCAAACTCATCTTTCACCCGCTTTCTCCAATATACCATGTTGGTAACATCTGCTTCTGTGAAACTGGTTACGTGCGGACTCGTTTGCACACTGTTTACCATATGTTTGGCAATCAGTTTGCGCATCCGATCCATTTCAACTAATTCTGTAACGCCCGATACCACTACTTTCGAAGGGTCGGACCATTTGCCAGAATCGGAAGGCACAGTATCAAGCGGTTTGGATAAATTATCTGGTGGAGCCGTATCAATCGTAACGGTTTGAATTATTGGGGGAGGTGCTGGTTGATATACCGGTTCTGGCTGCGTATTTACAATGGGAGAAGCTGCTGGCATTTGCACCGATACCATTTCTGCTCCAGGAAGTAACACGGGTTCGGATGGCAATTCCAATGCAGGGGATTCCAAACCGGGCAATTGAAAAACTTCAACTGTATTTTCCGGCTCTGAAGAGGCCACAGGAACAGGGGCTATAGAAGCTGGGACATAATTGGATTCAGCCGGTACAATTTTCCCTAATTTTTTATCGGCAACATACTGCAGGATATCTTTTTTGGTAACGCGGTATTCATGTCCGGTTCCAGGAATTTGCTCCAACTCGCTCATGGAAATTCCTTCGCGTTGCGCGATGTTTATCACCAACGGAGAGTAAAAACGGTTAGCCCCAATTTTACCAGCAGATTCAATGGGTGCAGGGAAGGTTTCGGGTGCAGGAACAAAAGGTACTTCAGCAATTGGTGGAGCAACCGTTTCGGGAATGGATGCTGATACCATTTCAATAACAGGCGCCACAACCTCTGCAACTACAACGGGTTCTGGGATAGGGGTTGGTTCGGGAATAGCAACTGGGGTAGGAGCGGGTGCGGATTCGGGTTCGCCAGTTTCAATGCGGGCAACTACTGCACCAATAGGAACTACCTCATTTACACTAAATAAAATTTCAGCTATTTTGCCCGCGGCTGTAGATGGAACCTCACTATCTACTTTATCGGTGGCGATATCCAACACCGTTTCATCTAATTGCACAACATCACCCACCTGCTTATGCCATTTCAAGATGGTGGCTTCCATAATGCTCTCACCCAATTTGGGCATAATCAAATTTACAAGGGCCATAGCAAATGTTGTGTGATCCGGTAGAAAGTAATTTTAATTACTAACGCTGGTGCTTATCGAATAAAAAATGAACAGGATTTCCTATCTCTTTTACATTCAAAAACAAGCCATTAGTTAAGTGTTTACCCCAAACGGTTACCCAAATGTAAAGGGAATTCAACGAACGATATTCACTTGTTCTCCACAATTGCAGCATGGAGCAATCGGAGGGTATGTGCTGCTGTTAATTCGATGTTCCGTTTACGGGTAAAACGGAACCGTAATTCCTGCGTTTTTACCCCTTTTGGTCCAGCAATGGCCACCCAAACCAGTCCTAACGGCTTCTCCGGTGAACCTCCATCTGGCCCCATAATTCCGCTAACTGCCAGGGCATAATCTACCTGTAATAACTTTCTTACCGCGGAAGCCATTTGCTCAACGGTGGGTGCACTAACGGCACCAAATTGTTGTAAACAATCTTCGGTTACCCCCAGCAGTTGCTTTTTAATTTCATTATCATAACAAATAACAGAACCCTTGAAAAATGCGGAAGCGCCCGCATGTGAGGTTAATAAATGCGCAATGTATCCACCTGTACAACTTTCTGCTGTGGCAACGCTGGCTTTTTGGGCAACCAATAATTTTCCGATGGCTCTTTCGAGAGGAATATCTTCATCAATAATCAGGTAATCTTTAACCCGCTCTTTCAGGAGGTTGAAAAAAGTAACAATTTCTTCGGTTAGTGAATGGGTATCGTTTCCCCAGCCAGATAAGCGAAGGCGCACCATGCCATAGTTGGGTAAATAAGCCAGTTTGATGTGCGCGGGTAAACTCAATTCTATATCCTGAATCATTTCCGCTAAAAAAGATTCCCCTAAACCAGCTGTGAGCAAGGTTCTGTGAACCACTACACCCCCCGAAAATTTTTCAGAAAGCATGGGCAATACCTTCTCTTGCATCAGCCACTTCATCTCATGCGGAACACCTGGCAATGAAAAATACCAAACCCCATTTTTTTCGAATAACATACCTGGGGCTGTTCCTTGTTCATTCATCAGCACCGTGCAAACATCCGGAACCTCCGCCTGTTTTTGATTGCGCTCTATCATGGGGCGCTTGAGTACTTTTTCAAAAATAGTGCGGATATGAGCTAAGGTAGGCTCATGCAGAATCATCTTGCCTCCAAAATACTCACATAACACCGGCTTGGTGATATCATCCGCAGTTGGTCCTAATCCTCCGGTTATAATTACAATTTTCGATTTTTTCCCCTCTGTTTCTAGCGCTTCCAGGATATCCTCGCGATTATCTCCCACCGCAACTCGGTGTTTCAGCAAAATGCCTATTTGGTTGAGTTCACCGGCTATCCAGGCACTGTTCGTATCGATTACTTGCCCAATCAATAATTCGTCGCCAATGGTAATGATTGAAGCAAAAACTTTTTCTATCATGCAGAACTGCTTAATTTTAATGCAAGGTAACTGCATTTATGAAAATATTCGCCTGGCTGTTCAGCCTTTTATTAATTTCAGTAGCTATATCTGCACAGTCGCTTACTGATCGATTACAATCAGCCACACAAAAATTGCTCGCCGAACCGCAAATGAAGTATGCCCAGCTGGGTTTGTTGATGTTGGATGCAGATACCGGAGATACCTTGGTAAGTTTTAATCCGCAAGTAGGACTAGCCCCTGCTAGTTGTCAGAAAATTATTACCGGATGCACCGCCTTCGAACTATTAGGACCCTCATTTCGATTTAAAACGGCATTTATTTCAAAAGGCAGTATTTCAGGTGGTGTATTACAAGGCAATCTTTGGGTGGTGGGAAGTGGCGACCCTACTTTGGGTAGTTTTCGATTTGTAAGTACCCGACCCGCCAATCAGATACTACAATGGAAAGAAACCCTTCAACAGGCAGGTATTCGGTCTATATCGGGAAAAATTATACCCCTTAATGAAGGTTGGCCATTAGGAGCAACGCCCGGTGGATATACCTGGAATGATATTGGCAACTATTATGGGGCTGGCAGTGATTATATCAATTGGCGAGAAAATCAATATGATTTGATGCTTCGCTCCGGGTCATCCATAGGTGCTCCGGTTACCATTGTAGAAGCTAAACCTGCGCCGGTGGGTGTACAATTTATTTCAACTGCTACGGCTGCCGAAAAAGGGACCGGCGATCAGGCCAATATTTACTTGGCTCCCCTATCAAATGTTGCGTTGGTTCAGGGTACCATTCCACGAGGGGAAACTGCCATGGTTATTTCCGGCTCATTGCCCAATCCGCCAGCACAACTCGCACAGGAACTTACTACTGCCTTTCAGCAAAATGGGTTGCCGGTGCTGGAGCAATCCATTGCTGATAGTGGAAGTAGTGCTGCACAACCACTGCTGAATCATTACTCCCCTGCTTTGGATAGTATGCATTACTGGTTTATGAAAAAAAGTGTGAACCTATATGGAGAAGCCCTGGTGCGCGCTATTTCGCGAAAAACATCCGGTAAGGGATCAATGGAGGAAGGACTGCAAATCATCCGACAATTTTGGAAAGCCCGCGGAATTGAACCAGGTGCCCTGCGAATTATTGATGGGAGTGGACTGAGTCCCCAAAATCGCCTCACTGCCGGAACGCTGGTTAGGGTATTACAATATGCCCGCAAGCAATCATGGTTTGCACAATACCTAGATGCTTTTCCAATATACAACCAAATGACCCTTAAAAGTGGCACTATTGGGGGTGCTAAGTCGTTTGCTGGATATTTTACAACGCATAGCGGAAAAACAGTAATTTTAGCTATTCTGATAAATAACTATGAAGGTTCTGCCAATGCGATTGTGGGCAAAATGTTTACCCTGTTAGATGAATTAAAGAAATAAAGTTTTTTATTAATTAACCCTTATAATTACTTGTATGTCAAAACAAAGTTTCAGTAATCACAAGCAATATGTTTTCGGATATCACCGTGTTCTCCTCCCGGGGCTACTCATACTACTTATTGGTTCATTTGTTAACTTATTTAAGTGTACGCCCGGCAATTGCTATTCAGCCTCTTTGATTTGTTTTACTTCTTTTCTTTTATTCATTATGGCTTTTTATATACGGATGTTCCCCTTGGGCAATCAAAACCGGGTGATTCGGGCAGAAGAAAATCTTCGCTATTATGTTTTAACTGGTAAGTTGCTGCCCGCAGGTATTCGCATGGGTCAGGTGATTGCCTTACGCTTTGCTCCGGATGAAGAACTGGAAGCACTGGTAAACCGAGCTGTAAATGAAAATCTATCTCCTACAGACATTAAAAAAGCTATCAAGA
Source organism: Sediminibacterium sp. (assembly GCA_044337245.1). Lineage (GTDB taxonomy): Bacteria > Bacteroidota > Bacteroidia > Chitinophagales > Chitinophagaceae > Sediminibacterium. The sequence continues at coordinate 8,788 of JBIINW010000093.1, forward strand.
ACTGGAAAGGAGATTATCATCGGATTTAACCGCCAAAATAGGGAGCAAATTTTTCCCGTAAATAGTCGGGCATTCGAATGCGTTTATTCGATGCGATATCCATAAATAATAAAGTTACTTGCCCGGTGGTAAGTAACTTTTTTCTTTCATTAAATACCTCATGATGAAAAGTAATCTCATACTTTTCGGGCAATTGGCGAAGCTGGGTTTTGATGGCAATCAGGTCGTCGTACCGGGCCGGTCGTAAATAATTGATTTGCAAACTGATTACAGGCATCAGTATACCCCGTTCTTCCATGGTTTTATACGAAAAACCTAGGTCGCGGATACATTCTGCCCTACCCACTTCAAAATATTGGGCATAATTACCGTAATAAACAATGTTCATCTGATCGGTTTCGGCATACCGCACCCGTAAAGTGGTAATGTGCTCGTACATAATCTACTGAATGCTGGTAAAGGTACAATATTCCATGGGTACAGTACGTTTGCAGAAACAGTTCTTCTCCTCCCCGCAACTTTCGATATTGAGGAATTAGCCTCCTGATAGTGAGTAGGAAGGGGTGTTTGGGGGAATGATAATGAATTTGACAACTGTTTTGTATATTCGTGTGTTCAATTCCTATATCTTACTAAAGGATGCAGCATCTCCTCTATAAATATCTTATCCTACATAACCGGTTAAATATACCCTCTTTGGGCAGTTTCACCGTTTCCTATTCACCTGCTCAATACAATGCTCAAGACGGTACCCTGCTTCCAAAACAGCCAGTGCTGCATTTTAAAGATGGGCCTCCCGCTGTTGCCGACACTGGATTATTACCTTTTCTTGCTGCTGAATTAAAAATAAGTACTTCGGCAGCTGCCAATGAACTACTGAATTTTTCCTTGCAATTGATGACGGAAATGGTAGAACACAAGCGGGCTCACCTTAAAGGGATGGGCATGCTTACCAAAGATCCCTCCGGCCAATTGCACTTTAACCAGGAGCAGTCTGCCGCTCAGTTGCAACCAGCCGTTGCCACACGGGAAGTTAACCCTCGTAATGCCCCTTCAGTGCCGCAACCTGCAGCTCCATCCTCTCCCATAAATTCTCCTGTATTTCGTGAGTCAGCGCCCATTCCTGCGGCTGCTATTCCTCAAATGACTGCTCCCAAGCCAGTAGTTACCGCAACTAAAAAAGTTTTACCCGAGGGCAATCTCGATCCAACCCTCGATTATGCCGGAATACAAAATTACCAAGACTCCCCAGAGTTAATGAAAGTACGCCAGCAACTGGCACAAAGAAGAGAACAGGTGAATGCTGAATTTGGTGATTTACGTGCCGCAAGAGAGCGAATGAAACAAGTACCGCTCCCCGGAAAAGAAGGAGAGTGGAACACGGGAAGTACTGCTGGCTCTTCGTTGCCATCTGCTCCATCTTCCAGTAGTTTTACTCCCTCCACACCGCCATTACCAACACGCAGTACAACACCAGGTCGGAGACCTAATCCCTTATTGGGAAACGAGGCAAGCAGGGGAATTGGAAAAACAGATTATCCTCCCATAACACCCTCCTTATCATCTGCCAGTAATACATTGGCAAATCTGCCCATAGATGTTCCCAAAAGAACAGTAACACCCCGGGAAAATGCGCCACTGCCCGATGTAACCGGGAAATGGACGCCCGCTCCCAGACCTGTAAAACCATTTTCAACGGAAGGGGATACTGCAATGCCTTCAGACCCGTTAACCGTTCGCATGCCCAAAAGAACCTGGCAAGCACCGGAAAAACCGGCTTCAACAGGATTTGCCGAGAATCGAGCTTC
>JBIINW010000282.1:0-2902 GCA_044337245.1 Sediminibacterium sp.
TTTCCATATTTCTTCTATCAATTGCGCTGCGGCTTCTTTGTTAAAATTTCCCCAATCTGTTTTGCCCCTGCTTAGCTCGGCCGTCCAGTCGTAGGCATTCCCCGGTATATTTTTAATGCCATATTGTACTTGGGCAAGTAGTGCCTCTGCCAAATATTTAGTGCCTTCATGATGATACTGCCAAACATGCACTGATTCATGCACTAATAGGTGCGGGGGTATAGATTGATCTTTGTGGGGGGAATAAATTGTATTGTGTAAAGCAAAAAAATATTTATGCCAAAATGGGAAATAGGCTATTCTTATCTTATTCGGGTTAAGTGAGGTTCGAAATACCACTCGTAGTATATTTTTTTCATCCTCACTTAATTGCCTTCCTTCCGATAACAATCCCACTACCCGGGCAATTAATATGAATAGATTACTTAGTATAGAAATGATGCCTCCCGCAATCGTAATCAGTAAATTAGTTAATCCCTGTAGAGCAGGCTCTATTGAAAAACTAATAAGCGTGTTAATCAAAAATAGGATTGAACTTACACCCGAACCAATGATGCCAGCTATCGATTTTATTATAGCGGAAATTACTGTACCGCTTCCCAATAAGATACCATTAATCCATTTTGCTATTGGAAGTGTGTTTGAATTGTTTAAAGAATTGAACAGGGTGTTTGCTGACATTAATTCAAGTGGATTAAGTGTTCTTTCAGCTAATTTATTCAGCAGTAAAGAGAATCTTGTTGCCACATTGGATAAAATGCGCAATATAAATATTACATAATTTTTAGTGAAAAGCTTATTGTTGGAAATACTCAATTTATTCAATTAACGAAAGGGCAGTGTGATAATGGACATTTACAATTGTATGTTTGTTTCCGATTACATTATTAAAAAAGAAATCAGTAACCCTATTTATTGGAAAATAGTTTACTTACCTGCCGTCACCGATTTATTATGATATTGATTAACCAAATAAGAGGCTGCGGACCTAGTACACTAGTCTAATTACATTTTTCGGCACTCCAGTTCTGATGCCCCCTATAGCATTGATAATTTTCTTTCATACTTTTTATAACAAACCGTTTTTCCACATTCACTATCGAGAAAACAGTTTGAATGCCTTTTACTGCATCATCCATAAGGCCCATTTCTTTTAGAGTAAGTTCCGTAGTACTATCATTTACTTGGCGTTTGCATATTTCTACTGTAAAGTTGCCTTCTTCATTTTTAGATTGCATTAATTGAGTACAAATCATATTTTCAAGTTCGCTCTCTGTAGTGATGTTGTTGAGCTGAATATTTTTATTCCACTGATCAATCTTATCCTGCCCAATTACTACAAAGCTTTCGGTTGTGGCAGCCTGGATAACCGGTGGGTCAACTTTTTCAGAGGTTTTGTTGACAGCATTTTCACAGGCATTTGTAAGTAAGAAAAATGATAACACTGTTAGGGCAGTATAAATTTTCATACGTATAAATTTTCTTGTTAGTAATCAGACTCACTTTTATCAGTAAACCTGAGGCGATAGTAAAGGTACATTTTTTCTCTTTGTATGTTATTGTCTAATGTTAAACTTTTATTCGGACATCAGGTAGTTAATTGGGTAACTTAATTGGGGTTTATAAAAATTCCTTATTTTCAAGCGCCAAAAATTGATTTTATCACTGATGCTGAATGTTTGCCATGATTACATCTACTTATTCTTACAAAGATTCTAAAAGTCATTTTTTAATTTTAGATGCCCTCCGGGGTATTGCTGCCATTATGGTAGTGATGATGCATGGATTTGAGGTTTTTTGTAAAGGAAATTATCACGAAATGATTATAAATCACGGCTACCTGGCTGTGGATTTTTTCTTTATGTTATCTGGGTATGTGATGGCTCACGCCTATGATGATCGTTGGGATACTATGACTGTTGCAAACTTTTTCAAGCGGCGTTTAATTCGCCTACACCCCTTGATTATTGTTGGATCAATTCTGGGAGCCTTGCTCTTTTATTTTCAAGATGCGGCTATATTCCCCAAAATTGCAACCACCAGCGTTTCTCAGCTTTTGCTGGTAATGGTAATTGGACTCACCCTAATTCCCATTCCCACCAGCATGGATATTCGGGGATGGAATGAGATGCATCCCCTGAATGGACCTTCCTGGTCGCTGTTTTTTGAATATATAGCCAACCTGTTACACGTATTTATTTTGCGTAAATTATCAAAGCCTGTTTTATCCATTGCCGTGGTATTGGCTGGCATGGCATTGTGTAACCTGGCTATTTTTGGCAAACAGGGCGATTTGATAGGAGGGTGGTCGATAGAGCCTGCGCAGCTTTTGGTTGGATTTACCAGACTTTTATTCCCCTATATGGCAGGCATGCTGTTGAGGAGGGCAATTAAAGTAGAAAGTAACCGCAATACATTCTTTATATCGGCGCTACTATTGATTTTAGCACTTTCTATTCCCAGATTAGGTGGTAATGATAAATTATGGCTTAATGGACTTTATGAGTCTTTTGTAATCATCATTGTATTTCCGTTGATTATTTATCTGGGTGCAATTGGTAAAGTTGCTGGTAAGTTTACCAATACCGCCTGTGTGTTTATGGGGAATATTTCTTATCCGCTCTATATCACCCACTTTCCGCTGATGTGTGTATTTTATGCCTGGGTAGTAAATAATAATGTACCCCTGCAAACAGGTGTTTTTGCCATTGTTGCGTTAACGCTAGTTTCAATCTGCCTGGCCTATTTTTGGCTGAAAGTTTATGATGAGCCGGTAAGGAAGTGGCTAACGAAAAAGTTTTTGTAGTAGCCTTAGCATATTTTTTGAGAAAATGATTCAGTTAGAGAGCCTGTGCGCCTCTGTAGCATGCGAAGAAAAAGCCAAAGTGAAGCGTTCGTACTC
>JBIINW010000283.1:0-2901 GCA_044337245.1 Sediminibacterium sp.
AGTGGCGGCAGTCATTCCAATATGTTATTTTAGAAAACAACAATTTTCAACAAAAATGCCGATCTCTGAGAGTCGGCAGTTGATTTAAACATGTATATTTTCTTTTATTCTGTATTGTTTGATTTTAAGGGGTGCTAAGCATTTTAAAAATAACTACAGTTGAAACCCGATCCCAAATCCGGGAAGAAACATGGTTCCTTTGGTGGTTAATTCAGATTCATGAATGGGTGCCTGTTGGCTACCAACCTGATAAATATTTCTGGATCGGTGAAAGATATTGTTGGTAAGTGCCCATTGTTGCTGAAGATACCCGGAAATAAAAATTTTACTCGATAAATGGATATTCAAACGGGTTCCTGCCAATCCTCCGATGAATGATGTGGAAGGCCTATCCTTTGTTTCATACTCGGCGTAATAATCGGGTGGTTCTACATATGTGTAATCATAATCTGTATTTGGATCGGCGATAGCTTTTCGTTGGATACCGATAGCAAATCCTGCTCGAGCCATCCATTCAATTTTTATTTTCCCTTTGGTTTGCAAGAATACGTACTCAGCCATCAGTGGAATTTGCTGACTGCTTCGAACATTCGATCCCCCTCTATGTCTAAATTCTGAAGGCATTCCAGTGTTTAATTGAAAGGGCACAGTTTCAATACCGGTACCAAGTATCCATTTAGGTTTGATTCGATAAAAGACCTGGGCACCCAGACGGCTTTTATATTCCCTTGTAGCGGCCATATACCCGGCGGGATCTTGCATCTGGATAGTAGGATAACAACCTCCTGTAATAAATACTAGCGACCAGCGTTTTCTTTTTTCCCACTCTTCATCTGAATATTTCATTCTTGATTTCTGAAGCTGCTCTTTCCTGGCTTGGGTATTTCCGAAAGAGTATCCAATAGAGATGGATTGAGTGAGGGTACTACCGGTATTGAGTACCCGAGCATTTCGAACGCTAAGTTCATTGAAATAACGGTACTGAACATCTTGAATAATTACATCATTCGAGGTAAGGTTTACGGAAGGGTAGATGCTGTAAGTGAATCGAAGCCGAGAATTGGGTGTGTACAGTAAGCCGCCGCTTAGGGTGAGACCGGCGAAAAAAGCCTTATTTACTCTGTTCTGTGTTAAAATAAAAGCGCTCGTATTGTTATTACTATCCAAATAAACTATTTCTACTGTTCCAGTACTTCCCCTCGGTGCGCCGGTGAAAGTAATAGTTGGCCCCACCTTGCCTACCAGTGTAAGAAGGGTGCGACCATGTAGATTAGGTATAGGTAAGTAATACTGGAAGTTGGGTGTTAATCTCTGAAAACTTCTACCTGCAGCTGAGCCGAATGTTTCGGTTCGGAAGGAGAGTGAACTGCCAATAGTTACAATGTCGTAATCCAATCCGATAACCGTTCTTCCATCATTCAAATAAACCCCTGTATTGATACCAGTAGTCGGTTGCATATCAGTGCGGTTATTCAGCTGGTTCCCGGGGTCGGTCAGTTTGTTAAATTCCCTATGCAAGCCTGCTTTCAGCTCAATGAAGACTCTGTAGGGTGGTGGTGTTCTACCGAATTGGGAAAATAGATGAATGGGCAATACCAATATAAGAAATAATTGGATACTTTTTTTCATGCTAACACTGTTGAAAAGACAATGACACAAGTTTTTATATTATAAAATTACTAATATTTTGATTCCTTTCAATTAGTGATTTTCTTCTATCCACAACCATATTTGATACTATCATAATTATTTCTCATAGTAAAAAAAATTACCACCTCCCAATCCCCCAAAAGGTTAGAACTCGTGGCAGTCATCTCTACATGTTATTTTATAAAAAAAACAATCTTCAAAAGAAATGCCGATTTGTGGGGGTCGGCATTTTGCATGAAAAGTACTACTTATTTTTTTGCGATTGATGAAAGTATCACCAGCCAATAAACTACCCAATGCAAACTTTTTAGTTTCGGTTTAAATAGGTAATCAATTTCGGGTACTCACAAGAAATGGCAATAATGGAATGGGTTGTAATTTGTTTATTTCCAATTGTTAGTAAATTTTCAAAACAGCCTATCTGAATACGATTTTTTCAGTAAGTCTAATTGATAATCAGCTAATTTACAGATTGCAACGGATTATTTGAATATTACAGACTGAAGTGGTTGTAGTTGGAAAGCTTTGAAATAATTACCAATTTGACAAAGAAAAGCAGATAAAAACTTGTCAAATTGTTTATGAAATGGAATGCAAAATCAATCAGATATAAAAAGGAAGACAGAATTGTCGTTTTTTTTGAAAGGGATGCACATTTGAATGATTGGATAAAAAAAATAGCAGGTGCCCGGTGGAGTAGAACGCTAGGGGCATGGCATCTACCTGATACAGATAATAACAGACAGCAATTCGAGATTCCTTTGAAGGGGGTAAGTTTACCAAGTGAAGAGGGCCTTGTTGCCATTGAGCAATTTGCGGCCTGGTTACGATCGAAGCGATACAGTAACAACACTGTGAGTACCTATACGGTTGCGTTACAATCATTTTTGAAATTTACTAACTCGAAAAGCATAGCGAGCCTGAGTAATCAGGACATAATAGATTATAATAACCAATACATTTTACAGCGTGGGTTATCGGCATCCTATCAGAATCAGGTGGTAAATGCTATTAAATTATTTTTTCGGGTAATAAAAAAATCTGCAGTAGAAATTGAAGATATACATCGTCCCAGGCGGGGGCGGGTTTTGCCCAATGTTTTGAGTAAGGAGGAAGTAAAAAGCATTTTATTAGCCCACTAAACCAGAAGCATCGGGTGATGTTAAGTGTATTGTACAGTTGTGGACTAAGGTGCGGAGAATTATTGGTGTTGCAACCGGCACATATTGATTCGAGCCGGGGATTGATTAT
>JBIINW010000284.1:0-2865 GCA_044337245.1 Sediminibacterium sp.
CAGCTTTACAGTCGGCTATCTGTTGTATCAATGCATCCATTTAGTAAAGATAGAACCCTTCTTTCACATGATAAAAATATGCTCCGCCAAGGCAGGCCGATTTTCAAATAATTCGTGTGAAACACCCTCCAATCATCTATTCTTCCCCAATAACCGGGGAATTCGTATCTTTGTAGGTACATGATACCAGAACAGATGGATTACAACACCGGTAGAGTTTTTCTTGGAATGAAGGAATATGGTCGCCACGTGCAGAAAATGGTTGACTTCCTCCTTACCATAGAAGACCGTGAAAAAAGGCAACAGCAAACACAATATGTGATTGAATTGATGGGATTTCTAAATCCGCATCTGAAGAGCGTGGAAGACTTCCGCCATAAATTGTGGGACCATCTCTTTTTTATCAGCAATTTCCAGTTGGATGTGGATAGTCCTTACCCCATCCCAACCAAAGAAACCTATAAACAAAAACCAGATCCCCTACCTTACCCCAAGCGGCATCCCAAATACCCGCACTTAGGCAGAAATCTGGAAGTGGTAATTCATAAAGCACTGCAACAGGAAGATCCAGAAAAGAAAGCAGGTTTTGCCCATGCGATTGCTTATTACATGAAGTTGGCTTACAGCAACTGGCACAAAGAGCTGGTACACGACGATTCTATACGCGCAGAACTGAATAATATTACGGGCGGTCAGCTCGAATTCAGCAATACTCCCTTTATCAAGCACCGCAACCAAAATTTTGAGCGCGACGAATTCCCAAGAAGTGGGGGTGGCAGATGGCAAAACAAAAACTTTAGCAACCGCGGCGGTGGTGGTGGTAACCGGAATCGGAGCGGCGGAAGCAACCGGGGCAATAATCCCAATGCGCCCCGTGATAACCGAGGTGGTGGCGGCAATCGTAACGATAACCGTGGTGGTCAATTCAGTAAAAGATATTAATCGCCCTTTTCTCTCGGTTTATTATTTCCATTGATTCAGTTTTTCTTGTATGACTCCAGCTTTTGAGCAACTTCAACAGGTAATCACTTCGAGAAGAAGTTGTAAGCCCGCTTCTATGAATGGCAAGTGCATTCCTGACGAGCAGATAACTGCCGTATTGGAATTGGCCAACTGGGCACCCAATCATGGCAGAACCGAACCCTGGCGATTTTTTGTTTATGGGGGAGCCGCATTGCAAGATTTCTGTTTACAGCATGCCACTTTGTATCAAGAAAATACCTTGCCCGAATCGTTTAATCCGGCCAAATTCAACAATCTGCTGAACCAGTATACAACGGTGTCGCATACTATCGCAGTAGTTATGAAAAGAACCCAGCCTACCGGCATCCCCATGCTGGAGGAATATGCTGCCACGGCGGCGGCCATTCAAAATATATTGTTGGGTGCCGAAGCTTTGGGCATCCAAGCCCTTTGGAGTACTGGGGGTATGACGCATCAACCTGCAATGAAACCCCTGTTGGGATTAACGGAAGCCGATGAAATAGTTGCCTTACTCCATTTAGGGTACTCCGATACGCCCCCTGCAGAAGGCAGTAGAAAAATTCCGCTGGCAGAAAAAATCAGCTGGAAAAAATAAACGCGTCCTTTAAAACTGAAGGAATTTAGCCCGCAAATCCGCAAAATCATTGTTTCTTTGCCGAAACGCCATTCATGGGCAATCCTGTTCAACCGATTATTATTATTACTGCTCCGTCTGGTGCTGGCAAAACATCCATCACGCGCTATCTGCTGCAGAAATACCCCTTTTTATGTTTTTCAGTATCTGCAGCTACCCGTTCGCCCCGGGGAAATGAAAAAGAAGGAGTTGATTATTATTTTATCAGCGAAGCCTCTTTTAAAGAAAAAATTGCCAACCACGAATTTATCGAATGGGAAATGGTATATGAAGGAAAATACTATGGCACCCTGCATGCCGAAATGAGCCGGATTTGGCAGCAAAACAAAGTTCCCGTGCTGGATATAGATGTAAAAGGGGCACTCCGCTTACTAGAACAATATCCCAAACAATGCTTTTCCCTATTTATTGAACCTCCGGGATTAGATGAACTGAAAAAGCGCCTAGAAGCCCGCGGAACAGAAACTCCGGAAAGTTTAACTACCCGCCTAAATAAAGCGGCATATGAAATCTCCTTCAAGGAAAATTTTCATCAAACCATTGTTAACCGCGATCTGTCGGATGCCTGTGCGGAAGCGGAAAAATACATCCTGCAATTTTTGCACTCGGTTCACTATACTTTCTAAAATAAATTGGCAGGCCTGCTAAAACTAATTTAATTTCATAGTGCTGATGTTAAACCAGTATACTACCGAATTGTAAACCCTTTAATTTTACTATATGTCACTCAAAAACCGAACTTTTTTTATTACAGGCGCCAGCAGAGGTATTGGAAAAGCAATGGCCCTGAAACTGGCAACTGAAGGTGCCAATATTGTAATTGGAGCAAAAAGTGTTGAAGAAGATCCCAGACTGGGAGGTACTATTTTTAGTGCAGCCCGTGAAGTAGAGGAAGCCGGTGGAAAAGCATTACCCATTCAACTGGATATTCGCTTTGAAGACCAGATTCAGGCCGCCATGCAAAAAGCAGCTGAACATTTTGGCGGAATAGACGGGATTATTAACAATGCATCTGCCATTCAGCTTACCCCCACCGACAAAACAGAAAGCAAGCGGTTCGATCTGATGCAAAGCATCAACGTACGGGGAACATTTCTGGTGGTAAAACACGCACTACCTTTTTTAATGAAGGGCACCAATGCGCATATCCTTACTTTATCACCTCCCATTAATATGAATCCCAAATGGCTGGGTGGGCATATTGCCTATACTATTACCAAATACAGCATGAGTATGATGGCATTGGG
>JBIINW010000094.1:0-10395 GCA_044337245.1 Sediminibacterium sp.
TATTTCAATGATACCCAGAAGAGCATTTATGAAGTCGGGAGCTATTGCGCTGTTTGCAGCAGGCTTTCAGGGCGGTATTCCCGGATTTTTACTGCGGGCTGCCGGAGCTGAAACAACCGGAAAGGGATCCAATAAAAAGAAAGTATTGGTGTGCATTTTTCAACGAGGAGCTATGGATGGACTTATGGCGGTAACCCCTTTTACCGATCCGGCTTTACGAACACTTCGCCCGGGATTATTTATGAGCCCCGCAGAAAAAGAAGGTAAAATCATTGACTTAGATGGGAATTTTGGGATGCATCCTTCCTTACAATCTCTATATCCATTTTTTACCGATGGCCGACTTGCCGTAGTGCATGGAGTAGGGAGCCCCAATACTACCCGCAGCCATTTTGATGCCCAGGATTATATGGAAAGCGGCACCCCTTTTAGTAAGAGTACCCAAAGTGGATGGTTGAACCGCGCCGTAGGGAAATTGCCCGAAGCACATTCCCCCTTTCGTGCAGTAAGTTTAACAACTGCCTTGCCCAGGTGTTTATATGGAGATCAAGAGTCGCTGGCTATTGCCAACTTACAGGAGTTTGCATTGCAGGTGCGCGGCAATCCATTAGCAGCAAAAGTGGCAGCCGGATCATTTGAGCAATTATATGATGTAACTACCAACGACCTGCTAAATAAAACGGCCCGCGAAAGTTTTGATGCCCTGCAACAGTTGAAGCAAGCCAATATGAAATCCTATCCGGTAACCGCCGGCGTGGTGTATCCGAATACTCCGCTCGGCAATTCACTGAAACAAATTGCTACGCTGATAAAAATGAATGTTGGACTGGAAGTGGCTTTTACAGAAAGTGGCGGTTGGGATACCCATTTTAATCAGGGAACCCTGAATGGAGCTTTTGCAAGAAACCTAAAGGATTTTAGTGATAGCATTGCTGCCTTTTGGGCTGATTTGTCTGCTTATCAAGATGAGGTTACGTTGCTTACCATGACTGAATTTGGCCGCACGGTTCATCAGAATGGAACTGGTGGAACGGATCATGGCAGGGCCAGTTGTTTATGGGTGCTGGGTAATGATGTGCATGGGGGTAAAGTATATCAGCAAATGAAACCCCTTAACAAGGAGAATTTGGAAGATGGAAGAGATGTGCCAGTTTCTACTGATTTCAGAAGTGTTTTTAGTGCAGTGGTAGGCAATCATTTATCTATCTCTCAACCCGAGCAGTTATTTCCTGGATTCACCGGCAGCCAGGTTCCTTTGATGAAACGCAGCTAGTTAAAAAGCAGTATTCCTGCTTTTTTGTATATTTAGCAAAATAATTCCTGCATGCGCTGGCGTTGGATTAAATATATGTCGCCTTTTGTGTTGTTCCTGTTTGCCTTTCAGGCTTTCAGCAATTCGGGCTGGCTGAGTTATATTCCATTGATTTTTACATTCGTTTGCATTCCGCTGGCTGAGTTGTTAATGAAGTCTTCTACCAGCAATATATCTGCCGCTGAGGAAGAAATTGCCAAGGCAGATAAGGGCTACGATTATTTATTATACGAAATAGTGCTGCTGCAATATTATGCCCTGCTGGTATTTTTGTTTTCGCTTACCGAACCAAATCTGGATACAGTTACCAGGGTAGGACGCATCATTTCTATGGGATTGCTTTGTGGCATTTTCGGTATCAATGTAGGGCACGAACTCGGTCACCGGAGCAATAAGATTGAGCAAATGATGGCTAAAATGTTATTATTGAGTTCTCAGTACTTGCATTTTTTTGTTGAACACAATAAGGGGCACCATAAGCACGTAGCCACCCCTTTAGATCCGGCTTCTGCTCGTCGCGGTGAGTCGTTGTATGCTTTCTATCCCCGCACGATTATTGAATCTTATATAAGTGCCTGGCATATTGCTGCCCGCGACTGTAAGAAAAAAGGCGTTAGCACCATCAGCTGGCGAAACGAAATGATTCAGTTTACCGTTATACAACTGGCTATGCTGAGTATTATTGGGTACTTTTTTGGCCCTACCATCTTGTTCAGCTATTTGGCAAGTGCGCTCATTGGCATCTTACTATTAGAGTCGGTAAACTATATTGAACATTATGGTTTGCAGCGAAAAGAAACCACACCCGGCAGTTATGAAAGAACACAACCCTGGCATAGCTGGAATAGTAATCATGTGCTGGGAAGAATCATGCTATTCGAATTGAGTCGCCACAGCGATCATCATTATGTAGCCAGTAGAAAATATCAGCTACTGCGACATATGGAGGGCGCTCCCCAAATGCCTACTGGGTATCCGGGTATGCTAATATTGGCGCATTTTCCACCTATATTCTTTCGGGTAATGGACCGAACTTTTCAAAAACTCGAAACGCAGCAAGCAAGCCCTGCAACGCCAGTGTTATAGTTTTCCTTTCATGATTTCTTCCACAACACCCGGATCGAGCAGGGTAGTAGTATCTCCCAGATTATCTGTTTCGCCTTCTGCGATTTTACGTAATATTCTTCGCATGATTTTACCGCTGCGGGTTTTGGGTAGTCCACTTACTAGTTGAATTTTATCCGGCTTAGCGATAGCGCCAATTACACGGGTAACGGTTTGCAGGATATCGCTTTTTATCAGATCGTCGGAACCATGCGTGTTTTGCTGATGAGAGCCCTGATAAATGATAAATGCATAAATGGCCTGTCCTTTTACCGGATGCGGAAACCCAACCACGGCACTTTCTACTACGCCGGCATGCATGTTGATGGCATTCTCTACTTCGGCAGTACCAATGCGGTGGCCACTAACGTTTAATACATCATCTACTCTCCCGGTAATTCGATAGAATCCTTCTTTATCTCGTAAAGCTCCATCACCGGTAAAATATAAGCCTGGATAAGTGGCGAAATAATTTACCCGGCATCTTTCGTGATCGCCATAAGTGGTGCGTAAAATAGAGGGCCATGGGGCTTTAATGCATAGATTACCGGAAATCGTTTCATCCCCTTCTGCCACTTTTTCGTTTCCGTTTTCATCTACCAACAACAACTGAACGCCTGGCATGGGTAGTGTGGCCCAGCTGGGTTTTTCGGGGGTTACACCGGCAAGGTTACTGATTAAACACCCGCCTGTTTCGGTTTGCCACCAGGTATCAACTATGGGACATCTTTTTTTGCCAACCTGTTCGTGATACCAATGCCAGGCTTCTTCATTGATAGGTTCACCCACGGTTCCTAATACTTCTAAAGTAGAAAGATCTTTGCCCTCCAGCGGCGCATTGCCAAAACCCATTAAGCTTCTGATGGCAGTTGGTGCTGTATAAAATATATTAACCCGATGCCTGTCTATTATATCCCAGAATCTGCCTGCATCGGGCCAGGTTGGAATTCCTTCGAATATTAGGGTAGTAGCCCCGGCACTCAGCGGACCATAGGTAATATAAGTATGTCCTGTAATCCATCCGATATCGGCTGTGCAAAAATGAATTTGACCAGGTTTATATTGAAAAACGTTTACAAAAGTATAGTTCGCATAAACCATATATCCCCCGCAGGTATGTACTACTCCCTTGGGTTTGCCGGTAGATCCCGAAGTATATAAAATGAATAGGGGATCTTCTGCATCCATTTCTTCCGCTTCTACATAGGTAATCCCCTGCTCTTCTACCTGTTTCATTTCATCTTCCCACCACACATCGCGCCCTTTAATCATAGAAACTGGTGTGCGGGTTCGGGTACATACGATTACCTTTTTAATGGTATGATTGCCAATCAGGGCATCATCAATGATGTTTTTTAGTGGAATGTCTTTACCCCCGCGAAAAGCACCATCGCAGGTAACAATAAATTCAGCCCCTGCATCCTGCAATCTGTCGGAAATGCTTTGTGCCGAAAATCCACCAAATACAACACTGTGAATCGCACCCATTCTGGCACATGCCAGTACGGCAATAGCTAATTCGGGAATCATGCCCATGTATAAACATACCCGGTCTCCTTTTTTAACACCGTTGTTTTTGAGAACTTGGGTAAACTGACAAACCTTTTCGTGTAATTTTTTATAGGTGATTATCCGTGGCTGCTCATCCGGTGAATTGGGCTCCCAAATAATTGCCGGTTGATTGCTAAGTTTTTCGAGGTGACGATCTAAACAGTTTTCGGTGATATTTAATTTGCCTCCCTGAAACCACTTCACTTCCGGTTCGTTGAAATTCCATTCAAGGGTAGTGTCCCATTTTTTTCTCCAGGTAAAATGTTCGGCAACGGAAGCCCAGAAAGCAGCGGGGTCTTCGATACTGCGTTGATAGGCCGCATGATACTCGGCCAAACTTTTGATTTGATAAGGGTAATGCATAGCAATCTTATAAGAGGGTTAAAGGTACAAATTGTAGAGGTGCCTGAAAAATTATCCGAGCATTTCATTCGATGTGTAGATAGTTTGGTGAATTGATTCATTTTATGTAAGTTGACCTTCATACCAAAGCGCTTACCGCAGCGCTTTATTAATTGTTGTATTGCATGAATCAAGAAAAAGGAATTTGGAAAGTTATAGGAGCGTCTAGCCTCGGTACACTCATTGAATGGTACGATTTTTACATTTTTGGTAGTCTGGCAACCGTGCTAGCCAGTCAGTTTTTTCCGAAAGGTAATCCCACCGCTGCCCTGCTTTCTACCCTGGCTACTTTTGCGGCGGGCTTTCTCGTTCGTCCTTTTGGCGCGCTGGTGTTTGGCAGATTGGGCGATATCATAGGCCGAAAACATACTTTTTTGTTAACCCTGGTTATTATGGGGGGCGCCACTTTTGCGATTGGACTAGTACCCTCATTTGAATCGATAGGGTTTGCTGCCCCCATTATTGTGTTGCTCTTGCGATTGCTGCAGGGATTGGCATTAGGTGGCGAATATGGCGGAGCTGCAACTTATGTGGCCGAGCATGCCCCTGCGCATAAAAGGGGATTTTATACATCCTGGATTCAAACTACTGCCACACTGGGCTTATTTGTTTCCCTGGGAGTAATCTTGCTTACCCGCCATGCGCTGGATGTAAATCAAGCCAAATCTATTGCCAAGTTTAATGAATGGGGCTGGCGAATTCCCTTTCTGGTTTCTATTGTGCTGGTAGGGGTTTCTGTATATATCCG
Organism: Sediminibacterium sp.; assembly: GCA_044337245.1. Lineage (GTDB taxonomy): Bacteria > Bacteroidota > Bacteroidia > Chitinophagales > Chitinophagaceae > Sediminibacterium. The sequence goes on from JBIINW010000094.1 coordinate 5,118, forward strand.
CCTCAAAATGAAAGAGTCGCCCCTGTTTCAGGAAATCAAAGATTCGGGCAATCTTTCCGCAAACCCACTAAAAGAAAGCTTTGGACACAAAACCAATTTAAAAATGGTTTTACTGGCTTTGTTTGGGGCTACAATGGGTCAGGGCGTAGTTTGGTATACAGGTCAGTTTTACGCCCAATCATTTATAGAAAATGTTTGCAAAATCGAATTCGATCAGTCGAGAACCATTATCATCTGGGCTATCTTATTGGCTACTCCCTTCTTTGTGGTATTTGGTAGCTGGAGTGATCGAATTGGCAGAAAATGGATCATGCTGGGAGGAATGTTGCTGGCAATCGTTACCTATAAACCGCTTTTTCAGGGGCTGCTTACTTTATCGGACCTGAGTAATCAGGTGCAACTTACCGGGCTAAAGCAAATAAAGAAAACCACTTCGGTAATTCCCGGAACAACCGATACACTTCGAACCATAACCCATCAATATTATTTTGCGGAAGGCGCCACACAAACCGTTACGGTAAAAGATACTGCCTATGCTGCTGCAGGCAGGGTAACGATTAACCCCGATGTGAAATCATTTACCCAACTGGGCAGTTCGGCCTATGGGAAAATGGTAGGCCTAGTGTTTATTATGATTTTATATGTTACCATGGTGTATGGCCCGATTGCTGCCTTTCTGGTTGAGCTGTTCCCCACGAAAATTCGTTATACCTCCATGTCATTACCCTATCATATTGGGAATGGCGTATTTGGCGGACTCACTCCATTTATTGCAACCCTGCTTACAACCATCTATACAGGCGATAAACTGGCGGGATTACAATATCCAATAATTATTGCTAGCATCTGTTTGGTAATTGGGGCCTTATATATTCAGCAGGGAGTACATCATTCATCAAAAGAAAAAATGAACAAAGCATGAATGCCATAAAAAAATATGCCGGACTGATTTGGATGCTCTTGGGCCCATTGGCCATCTATTATCTGGTAAAAACGGCTGCAGGTGAAATTGAAAAGAAGCCCTTGCTGGATACCTGGATACAATGGGGGGTATTTACCATTGTGGCGCTTCCCATTGCTGCCGGTATGGTGATTTTTGGTTATTATGCCTGGCAGGAAGAATATGACCATCTGCCCGAAGAGTCCGAAGAGTCCGAAGAGGGGCTGATTCAATGATTTTCACATTAATTTATCGCTTCCCCCAGTACCCAATGTTTACTGCTGATGATTTGAGGGTATTTTTGGGTTCAAAATAGCACGCATGTCTATTATTGTTTCGGGATTACAAAAAAAGTATGGCACCCAACTAGCAGTGAACGATGTTTCGTTTACGTTGCAAAAAGGCGAAATCGTAGGATTTTTGGGCCCCAATGGTGCCGGAAAAAGTACTACCCTTAAAATGATTACAGGATATGTGAAGCCCGATGCAGGTAGTATTTCAGTAGAAGGGATGTTGGTGCAGGAACACCCATTGGCCGTGCGAAAAAAAATTGGCTACTTGCCAGAAGCCAATCCATTGTACTATGATATGTATGTGCGTGAGTATTTGCATTTTATGGCAGGGGTTCATAAAATTGAAAACCCGGGGGATGCAGTAGAAAAGGTTATTCAATTAACCGGATTAACAAGAGAGGCACATAAAAAGAACGGACAGCTATCGAAGGGATATAAACAACGGGTAGGGCTCGCTGCAGCTCTTGTTCATAATCCACCCGTACTGATTTTAGATGAGCCAACCAGCGGATTAGATCCCAATCAGATTATTGAGATTCGGGAAGTAATTCGACAGCTGGGTGAGGATAAAACCATCCTATTCTCATCACATATTTTGCAAGAAGTAGAAGCTATTTGCGATCGGGTGTTGATTTTAAATCAAGGTCGCTTGGTGGCCGATAACCGGTTACACCAATTACAAGCTTCCGGAAATGATGAGCATGTGGTGGAAGTTCATATTAAAGAAGCTGTTCCCGCTGAGGAATGGAACGAGATTCCCGGAATTATTCGGGTTATCACGGCTGGATCTGGTAAATATCAATTACATACCCATCAGCCCGAAGCGGTTAGTAAGGCACTGTTACAGTGGACGGTGGCAAAGGGATATACCCTGATTTCCTTTAAAACGGAGCAAGTTTCTCTGGAAGATGTGTTCAGAAATCTAACAACAAAATAAAATAAATATAATTTTTATTTTGTTGGATGTCAAATATTTACAAGCCGAATTCGGGTATTTTTCGGTAACCAATGCTAATTTGTTACCTTGCGGATGGAAAAGACGATTTTTTTATCAATTGGATAAACAACCTACAACATGAGTTATATAATTGAAGTACATGCTAGACAGATATTAGATAGCCGCGGAAATCCCACGGTAGAAGTAGAAGTGGTAACCGATGATGGCGCTTTGGGTAGAGCTGCCGTTCCCAGTGGAGCCAGCACCGGAATTCACGAAGCCGCAGAACTGCGTGATAACGATAAAAAGAAATATGCCGGCAAGGGCGTACTGAAAGCGGTACAAAATGTAAATGATAAAATTGCGGCTGCCATTATTGGGTATGATGTTACACAACAGGCTGCCATCGATGGAGAAATGATAGCACTAGATGGCACTCCCAATAAATCAAAGCTGGGTGCCAATGCCATCCTTGCGGTAAGTTTAGCCGTAGCCAAAGCAGCTGCAGAAGAGGCCGACCTCCCCTTGTATCGCTACATCGGCGGAACCAACGCACGTACCTTACCCATTCCCATGATGAATATTTTAAATGGGGGTGCGCATGCAGATAACAAAATCGATTTTCAGGAATTTATGATTATGCCAGTAGGTGCAAAGTCGTTCAGCGAAGGATTGCGTTGGGGTGTTGAAATATTTCACGTACTGAAAACGGTATTAAAGAAAAAAGGATTTTCAACGAATGTAGGAGATGAAGGTGGTTTTGCCCCCAATATTCAAAGCAATGAAGAAGCCATTGAAACTGTACTGGAAGCCATTTCAGCAGCCGGATACAAAACGGGCACTCAGATAGCCATTGCGATGGATGCAGCCAACAGCGAATTGTGGGATGCCAAGAAGAAAAAATATGTATTCCACAAGAGTAGTGGCAAAATAGTGAGCAGCGATGAGCTGGTGAAATTCTGGGAAAAATGGGTGAAGCAGTATCCCATTATCTCTATTGAAGATGGCATGGCAGAAGATGACTGGAATGGCTGGAAAGCCTTAACCCAGGCGGTTGGAGCTAAATGTCAGCTGGTGGGCGACGATCTGTTTGTTACCAATGTAAATCGTTTACAAACCGGAATTGATAAGCAAATTGCCAATAGCTTATTGGTTAAGGTAAATCAAATCGGTTCGTTAACCGAAACCATCAATGCGGTTACCCTGGCTCAGCATAATGGCTACACTACCATTATGAGCCACCGCAGTGGAGAAACGGAAGATACTACCATCGCCGACCTGGCGGTTGCCCTCAATTGCGGTCAAATTAAAACGGGTTCTGCCTCACGTACCGACCGGATTGCTAAATACAATCAACTGATTAGAATTGAAGAGCAGTTAGGAGAAACCGGTATTTTCCCTACTGGCAAGATTCGATTCGGCAAATAATTGAACGTATACCTATTTACAAACGCCATTGCCTTTTGGGAATGGCGTTTTTTTTAACACCTGTGTATTAGTTGATTGAGCAGGATATTGCGAATAGATGTAATTTTATCATACAAATCCTTCACATGCAACGGCTCAAACGGATTGTAACCAACAAATACATATTGGCCGGCACCTTTTTTCTCGTTTGGATGCTGTTTTTCGATCAGCGAGATTTTTTTCAGCAATTGGATCGAAAAAAAGACCTGAATCAGCTGGAAGCTAAAAAGGTGTTTTATCAAAAGGAAATTGAAAAATCTCGCAAGGAACTGTCTGATTTACAAAGCAATCCTGCTGCTATTGAAAAATTTGCCCGGGAACGTTTTCTGATGAAAAAAGAGGGGGAGGATATCTTTATCCTGGATGATTCTGCAGTTATAAAAAATAATTAGCAGTTAAAATCGTTACCCCGTTCTACCCCCCATTCTGCCCGTTTTTCTGCAATATCGATACAGATTATCCGTTGTATGTTTAGTGGCTGAAAAGCATACCAGCCCTTACGATATGAAGGAAATTACGGATGAGGATTTAATTCTGTACCACTATAATGAGGCACCTCCCTTATTAAAGGCATTAGTTGAAAAAGAATTGGCTTCCAAGAAGGAATTGAAGCATCGATATCTGCAATTAAGAAAAACCTTATCAGATTTAAATCAACTGCCGCTAGCCTCACCTGCGCCTTCCACCATCCAAAAGATTCTGCGGAAGACTGGCCTGTCTGGAAATGCTAACCCCGCTGCGGAATAATTTCTCTTTCGGGCTAAGCAGTTGAATTAGCTAATTTTACCGTATGAAACTGGCAGAGCGATACGATACAACCCTAAGCTGGCTGAATGAACAAATTCCCATTGCCGAAACAGAGTTGGCGTATGAGAATCCCTTTCAATTATTAGTTGCCGTTATCTTATCCGCCCAGTGCACCGACAAGCGGGTGAATATGGTTACACCGGCACTGTTTAAAAAATTCCCTACCCCTGATAAATTAGCGGTGGCAAGCTTTGATGAGGTTTTCCCATTGATTCGCAGCATTTCTTATCCCAATAACAAAAGCAAGCATTTAATAGGGATGGCAAGTTTGTTGATGGAAAAATTTAATGGGGAGGTTCCCCTAACGGTTGCAGAGCTGGTTCAGTTGCCCGGCGTAGGAAGAAAAACCGCCAATGTGATCACCAGTGTAATTGATCAGCAGCCCAATATGGCGGTTGACACCCATGTTTTTCGGGTTAGTAAGAGAATTGGATTGGTAACCACCCAAGCTACCACCCCCCTGGCAGTGGAGAAGCAATTGATCAAACATATTCCCAGAGATGCTGTTCATAAAGCCCACCATTGGCTGATATTACACGGCCGCTATGTTTGTTTGGCACGTAATCCCAAATGCGGGGAGTGTGGTTTGCAGGAGGTATGCAAATACTATCAATCTTCCCTAAAGAAAAAATCTACGGCCCGCCGATAATTTTACCGGGTTCTCATCCTGTTTGCACTCATACTGCTAAAATTCGGTAGCTTTAAAAAAGCTTTTTTATATGAGCAGGTATGCCCCTATTCGCATCAGTATTTTCTTGTTAATATTGTTGGGTTATATGCAAACAGCAGTTGCGCAGTCAACGCCCAATGCACCCGCCTACACCCCCTCTTATT
>JBIINW010000285.1:0-2847 GCA_044337245.1 Sediminibacterium sp.
AAGTGGTAGTGGTAAAGGGTGGTAAGGCGAACTTTGTAAATGTTAAAACAGGTATTCGCAATGAGGATATGGTGGAAATCATCAGTGGCATCAATCCTGGTGACAGCGTAGTGGTAACCGGAGTGCTGTTTGCCCGCCCGAAAGCACCCGTTAAAGTGCGGAGCGTAAAAACGCAGGAACAGTTGAAACAATAATTTATTCCCTCCTTTCACCGGTAGGTGAATAACCATGTATTTGATCGTATGAATATTTCCGAATTATCTCTCAAACGCCCGGTATTGGCAACGGTAATGAACCTGACGCTGATACTTTTTGGTGTAGTAGGGTATTCATTCTTGGCAGTGCGCGATTATCCTGCTATCGATCCACCCGTTATTTCGGTTAGTACCAGTTACACCGGTGCCAATGCAGATATTATCGAAAGCCAGATTACCGAGCCCCTAGAAAAGCAGGTGAATGGTATTCCCGGCATTAAATCTATCAATTCATCCAGTCAGTTAGGGAGTAGTCAAATCACCATTGAGTTTAATCTCGGAGTAGATTTAGAGGCGGCAGCCAGTGATGTGCGGGATAAGGTAGGACAGGCAATACGAAGTCTGCCGCAAGATATTGATGCCCCGCCCGTAGTATTTAAATCAGATGCCAACAGTGATTTTATTTTGGTGCTGGCTGTGCAAAGTAATACCAAGAGTTTGATGGAGTTGAGCGACTATGCAGAAACCGTGTTGCAACAGCAATTTCAAACCATCAACAATGTAAGTGCGGTAAATATATTCGGCCAAAAAAGATTTTCGATGCGCCTCTGGTTGCAGCCCGACCGGATGAGTGCATATAATGTTGCCTTTACAGATATTCGAACAGCCCTTAACACAGAAAACGTTGAACTGCCCCCCGGAAAAATTTATGGTAATAAAACGGAGTTAACCATTCGGGCATTGGGCAGACTCACCAATGAACAACAATTCAGAGATTTGATTATACGCGAAGATTCTTCGGGTATCGTTCGACTGAGTGATGTGGCTTCCGTAGAAATTGCTCCCGAACAACTGGAACAATCCTGGAAGGTGAATGGATTAAATGCCGTAGGACTAGCCATTATTCCGCAACCCGGCGCGAACAATATTGAGATTGCCGACGAATTCATGAAAAGACTGGAAACGATTAAAAAATCGAATAAGTCGGATATTGAGTTTAAGGTGATGATTGATAATACGGATATCATTCGTAAGTCGCTAAGTGAGGTGAAGGAAACCCTCATAATTTCATTTGGGCTGGTTGTGTTGGTAATTTTCTTCTTCTTCCGCAACTGGCTGATAGCTATTCGCCCGCTGATAGATATTCCTATATCATTGATTGCTACCTTTTTTGTGATGTATCTTTTTGGATTTTCTATCAATATACTCACTTTATTAGGTATTGTGCTGGCAACCGGATTGGTGGTGGATGATGGTATTGTGGTAACCGAAAATATTTTCCGGAAGTTAGAAGAGGGCATGCCTATTAGAAAAGCAGCCTTAGAGGGGAGTAAGGAAATATTTTTTGCGGTAATTTCTACCTCACTCACGCTGGCAGTGGTTTTTTTACCAGTAATATTTTTAGAAGGGTTTGTGGGCAGGCTGTTCCGTGAATTTGGCGTAACACTTGCCGCTGCGGTATTGATATCAGCCTTTGTATCACTCACCATTACGCCGGTATTAAATGTATACCTGAGTACCAAGAATATTCATGGCGGATGGTTTTATAAAAAAACGGAACCATTTTTTGTTGGCCTCGAAACTGGCTACAATCGATTGCTGAAAGGGTTTATGAAAATTCGTTGGGCCGCCTGGGCAATTGTAATTTCCTGCGTTTTGATGATTTGGTTGATCATGGGTCAGTTGCAAAGCGAATTGGCTCCCTTGGAAGACCGCAGCAGTGTTCGCTTTAGTGTAACAGCAGCTGAGGGAACCAGCTATTACTCCATGCAAAAAATGGTAGATAATATGCTACAGTTTTTGAATGATTCTGTACCGGAAGGTGATTTTACCATTGCCCGAACTTCTTCCGGATACGGGGGTTCCGGTGCAGGGGTAAACACATCGCAGCCCAGGATAAGTTTGGTTGATCCTTCTAAACGTAAGCGAACACAGGCAGAGATTGCTTCCGACTTACAAAAAAAGATGGCTAGGTTTAATGATGCACGCATCTTTGCCACGCAGGAGCAAACTATTTCGGTAGGTTTTGGTTCGAGGGGATCATTACCCATTCAATTTATTTTACAAAATCAAGACCTAAGTCGTCTACGAGAAATTATACCTAAGTTTTTAGATGAGGTAAGAAAAGATAAAACCTTTGCCAACTCGGATGTTAGTTTGAAATTTAATAAACCTGAAATTCAGCTTACGGTAGATCGAATGAAGATCAAAGATCTGGGCTTGAGCACAACTGATGTAGTAAGCACCATTCAAAGTGCATTTAGTGGGGGTAGACTGGCGTATTTTATTATGAATGGCTACCAGTATCAGGTGATTGCGCAAGTAGAAAGAGATAAGCGAAATACTACTATGGATATTTCTAATTTATATGTGCGTAATAATAGTGGACAAAGTATTCCATTGGATGCCGTGGTGAAATTAGAGGAGAGTAGTAATCCACCAACCCTATATCACTATAACAGATATAAATCAGCTACCATTTCGGCATCGCTTGCAGATGGTAAAACCATTGGGGATGGTATCAAAGCCATGCAAACAATTGCAGATCGGTTATTGGATGAAAGTTATCAGGTTTCCTTAAGTGGTCCTTCGCGCGATTATGCCGAAAGCTCCTCCAATATTGCTTTTGCATTTATATTGGCGCTGATGTTGA
>JBIINW010000286.1:0-2818 GCA_044337245.1 Sediminibacterium sp.
TACTGTATGGTAGCGATGGGAACCGGATCCATATCGGTAAACGTATAATTTTCGCCTGCCATCGCCCAAATAAATCCGTAATTGGTGGTTCCCGGTCCGCAATGTACCGACCAGGGTGGAGAAATAACCGCTTCCTGGTTAGCCATTACAATATGGCGGGTTTCTTGTGGCTCACCCATTAGATGAAATACCCGATGTGCTTCCGGTAAATCGAAATAAAAATATACTTCCATACGGCGGGTATGGGTATGCGGGGGAACAGAATTCCAAACACTGCCCTCTTTTAAAACAGTAAGCCCCATTACCAACTGACAACTCTGAATGCCTTCCTGATGAATATATTTATAGATGGTTCTTTCATTGGAAGTGGCTTTTTCACCAAGATGAACGGGTGCTGCTTCGTCTTTTTGCATGCGGCGGTTGGGATAGGTATGATGAGCCGGCGCCGACAATAAAAAATATTGTGCAGGCTGATCTGCCGATGCAGAAGTGAAACTAACAGAACGAGTGCCTTTTCCTAGATATAGTGCATCCAGCTTGTTTAATTCATATACCACTCCATCTGCCTCCACTGTTCCGGGGCCTCCCACATTAATTATTCCAAGTTCTCGGCGCTCTAGAAAATAGTCGGCCCGCAGCTCTGCTTCATTGGGCAAAAGCACCGGATTACTTACCGGCATTGCACCACCAACAATTACCCGATCGAAATGAGAATACACCAATTGTATCTGGTTCGCCTGCATCAGGTTTTGAACCAAAAAATTTTCACGCAATTGTTGCGTATTCATTCCTTTTACTTCGCGCGGACTACTTTGAAACCGAATTTCCATGTTGATTATTTTTTATAATTATCTTCCCATCCATCCTCCATCCACCACTAGCAATGTGCCACTTACATAGTCTGAAGCTGGGGAGGCCAAAAATACTACGGGACCTTTAAAATCTTCCGGCTGTCCCCATCTACCGGCCGGAATTCGGGATAAGATGGAAGTGCTTCTTTCAGCATCTTGCCGCAAGGCTTCGGTGTTATCGGTTGCAATGTATCCTGGGGCGATACCATTTACTTGTACGCCTTTTCCTGCCCATTCATTAGACAAGGCTTTTACTAAACTGCTCAGCGCACCTTTACTGGCTGCATAACCGGGCACTAAAATACCTCCCTGAAAACTTAATAAAGAGCAGGTGAATATTATTTTTCCGGATCCTCTTTCCACCATTTGCTTTCCGAATTCGCGAGACAAAATAAACGGGGCATCTAAATTCAGCGCCAACACATCATCCCAATATTCATCCGGATGTTCGGCCGCCGGCTTGCGTAATATAGTGCCTGCATTATTCACCAAAATATCAATTACCGGATGGTCTTGTTGTACTTGTTTGATAAATGCATACAACGATTCCCGATTACTCAAATTGGCTTGATAAGAAAAAAATTGTTGTCCCGCCGCTACCACTGCCTGTTCTACCTCACTGCCCTGAGCTGCCAGGGATGCCGATACGCCAATTACATTCGCCCCTGCTTCTGCAAGGCCTATTGCCATCGCTTTTCCTATGCCTTTGTTGCAACCAGTTACCAGCGCCGTTTTGCCGGTTAATTGAAAAAATGGTAAACTCATATCATTTTTTATACGTAACAGCGAAGGTATGCCTAATGGAAGTAAGCCTTGCCAATTTGCGCAAAAGAAATGTAAAAATCTGTTTATAAACTTACCCCTCTTTTCCAAGGAATAAAATCATCCTGCAACAACCCTACCGCTTTAGGAATAATGTTTCCGCTGGCGGCCTCGATACAATATTCCAGTATCTCCTCGCCCATTGCTGCAATGGTTTTTTCTCCGCTTATAATTCCGCCGGTATCTATATCAATTATATCTGCCATTCGTTTAGCGAGGGCAGTATGGGTAGCAATCTTTATGGTTGGGCATACTGGATTTCCGGTAGGCGTACCCAATCCGGTGGTAAACAAAATCAGGGTAGCTCCGCTGGCTGCTTTTCCTGTGGTTGCCTCCACATCATTGCCAGGAGTACATACGAGGCTCAGTCCTGGGCGAGTAGCAGGTTCGGTATAATCCAACACATCTACAACTGGTGAATGGCCACCTTTTAATGCTGCTCCATTACTTTTTATTGCATCCGTAATCAACCCATCCCGAATATTTCCTGGGGAGGGATTCATATCAAATCCTGATCCTACGCGTTCGGCAGCCACACTGTATTCGTGCATCAGCCGCATAAACTTTCGGGCAGTGGCTTCTTGGGGTGTTCTATTAATCAGTTGCTGCTCGGCACCACAGAGTTCAGGAAACTCGGCGAGCAAAACTTTTCCTCCTAAAGCAACCAGTAAGTCGGCGCAATAGCCCACAGCCGGATTTGCAGAAATTCCACTGAAACCATCACTACCGCCACACTTCACGCCAATACACAATTCACTTATCGGTGCCGGCTTGCGTTCTAGTTGATTTAATTGAATCAATTGCTGAAAAGTTGCCCGAATGGCTTCGTTTATCAGCTGCTCCTCACTTTGCATTTGCTGCTGCTCAAAAACTAAAACCGGCTTATCAAATAATGGGTTTCTTTTTTTTATATCGTCGAGTAGTTGTGGTGTTTGCAAATGTTGGCAACCTAAACTCAATATAGTAACACCCCCCACATTCGGATGATCGGCATAAGCGGCTAAGAGAGCGCTGAGCATGCCTGCATCTTGCCGGGTACCCCCGCAACCTCCTTGGTGATTGAGAAACTTAATGCCATCCACATTTTTAAAAACCCGATGGGGTAGTGAGGAGGATGCAGCCGGAGAAAGATCTACCTGATTAAT
>JBIINW010000287.1:0-2817 GCA_044337245.1 Sediminibacterium sp.
CACTTTACGGCCTCCTTTATTTTCTTATCCCTCTTACTAGGTTGCAACAAATCAACCAAAGGAGAAATTAGCCCTGGCTATCAAACCACTAAAAAAGTAAGCTACAATGGCGTTACCGTTGATGTAGTTATTAATAAGCCAGCCGGAAATGAATTCAACGTTTTGTTGGTATATCATGGAACCGTAAATTATGATAGTGAAGTTTTACTAGCAGCCAAAAACACATTAGATTCATTTAAGGCAATACTCGACAACAAGAATATGATGATAATAAGTGTGGCCTATCCCGAAGAAAATCTGCTGTTTGGAGATAACATTCGCCAATGCGAAGCAGCACTTTTATGGCTCAAAAATACTGCAGCAGCTGAACTCGGACTAAAAGTGAAAAAGATTTTTTTGGCCGGCCATTCACAAGGTGGCTATCAGGTTACCCGATTAAACACCATGCATCCAACCAATGGAGTAATTGCCAGCGCACCGGGGCCATTGAATCTGGTATACCGATGTCAGTTGGAAGAAAGCGGACAAATAGCCCCTTCGCAGCAATGCACCTTATTAAAAAATACTTATGGCATTACCACGTTGAACCCAACTGCCTATGCAAATAGATCTTTATTAAACTTTACCAGCGGCTTTACCTCCGATATTCTATTTGTGCAAGGCCTGGAAGATTCCCCTATACAAATGTATACATGGCCATTTTTTAAAGCAGATTTGATGAAATGTACTTCATGTAAAAATATTCAGTTTGTAGAGATCCCGGGGTTAGGCCATCCGGCTTTATTCATCAGCGAGCAGGCAAAAACAGTCTTCAATACTTTTATTAATAGTCGATTATAATTTTTGCTGCTGTTTGCGCTGGACTCTGCCAACGATATTGGGAATCCCTTTTTGCTGTGTGTATTTTATCTCTTTCCGCTTTTCACCGAACCACTCCCCGTTTGATTTGTTACTGCTTTTATGGAAGTATTTCTCCTTTTCCCCCACCAACTATTTAAAAATCCGCTGCCGGCTAATACGAATACTCCTATCTACCTAATTGAACAGGAGCTATTCTTTACACAATACCGCTTTCACAAGCAGAAAATTATCCTGCACCGCTCCTCTATGAAATACTACGAGCAGCATTTATTATCGCAGGGATTTTCCGTTACGTATGTTGATCACCACCAACCCGCCAGCAGCATGCAGGCATTGATTGAGCTGCTTGCTGAAAAACAAACCACCCATATACACCTCTACTTCCCCAATGATAATTGGCTGCAAAAACAACTGGAAAGGGCCTGCAAAAAAGTGGGTATCGGATTCACGTACCTGCCAAGCCCTAATTTTATCAACGCCCTTCCGGGAGATATAGAAAAATTAGGTGCCCGGCGCCCCTTTTATCAAACCGGATTTTATACGCAACAACGAAAAGAAAGAAACATCCTACTTACCCCATCCGGTGAACCGCTGGGGGGTCAGTGGACTTACGACACCGAGAATCGCAAAAAAATACCAGCGAAAACGGTTATTCCCTCCATGCATTTCGGTGGGGATAATACCTATATCCAGGAAGCCGTTACCTATACTGAAAAATACTTTGCAAATAATTACGGGTCTGCTACTACTCCATTTGAAACGAATGGCACTCCTCAATACTATCCCTGCACACACCCGGAAGCAGAGCAGGCGTTAGAAAAATTTATAACACATAAACTTGCAGATTTCGGAGTATATGAAGATGCGATGCAAATGAAGGAGACAACGCTTTTTCATAGTGTAATAAGTCCGTTGCTGAATATTGGTCTGCTCGATCCAGTAGAGGTAATTGAAAAACTCATAGCCGGTGCCGAAAAAAATAAAGTGGCCCTGAATAGTGTAGAAGGAATTATACGCCAAATACTGGGATGGAGAGAGTTTGTACAACTCACCTATCAAAAAATTGGAAGCATTCAGCGCACCAAAAATTTCTGGGGCTTTACCCATCCTATACCTACAGCTTTTTATACAGGCACAACCGGACTTCCGCCTATAGACAGCACCATTAAAAAATTACTGCGATCCGGATACAATCATCATATTGAGCGACTGATGGTATTAGGAAATTGTATGTTACTCTGCGAAATTCATCCCGACCAAGTGTACCAATGGTTTATGGAAATGTATATAGATGCATACGATTGGGTAATGGTGCCGAATGTATATGGCATGTCTCAGTATAGTGATGGGGGCATGATTACCAGCAAGCCCTATATAGCCGGCTCGAATTATCTGATGAAAATGGGTGATTTTCCCAAGGGAGAATGGCAAGCAATATGGGATGGTTTATTCTGGCGGTTTCTAACGAAGAACCGGACCATATTCGCCAAAAATCCCCGCTGGGCAATGCTCATTACAACCTGGGATAAGCGGGATGATGCCTGGCGGTTGAATCATTTGACCAAAGCCGAAGATTTTCTGAAGCAATTACATGGATAACCGAATACCCTTTGCTTTAAATCTGTAACTTAGGATCTGACTTAATTAGTAGAAAACCAAAATTAAATGGTATGCGTATCCGCCTTTTTATTCTAGGATGTATGGTTGCCGTAACTTGCTTCTCACAAAAAAATATTTTTCCGCATTCAGGAACGCTGATTATAATTGGGGGTGGTTCTATGCCGGATACCCTATATCAAGCATTTGCAAAACTTATCGGAGGCAAAGATCAACCCGTTGTTTACATTCCTACAGCAACCGGTGATGAGGAATGGATACAACAAGGCAAGCACCTTGATAAATTTATTCAACAAGGATTTACTCAACTGAAAACCCTACATACCCGCGACCGAAAAA